>CP095495.1:1500000-1582319 GCA_023052945.1 Wolbachia pipientis | reverse complement strand
ACATTCTTGACTTTGTCCTATAAAATTCATACTTTATTTACTGTTACAGTTTAAGTATACAGGGTCAAGATGGCGTTAAATCCGCTAGAACAATTTAAAGTATATACAATAATAGAGCTACCTAGGTTATTTGGGTATGACGTAAGCTTTACCAATTCATCTCTTTTCATGATGATTTCGGTGATATTGGTGATACTCTTTTTGCTTTTTGGAATAAAAAAGGGGTCAGTAATACCAGGGTATTTACAAGCTGCAGTTGAGTATGTATATGATTTTGTTATTTCAATAATAGAAAGTAACACTGGAAGCAAAGGTTTGGAGCACATTCCTTTGATATTTACAGTATTTATTTTCATTTTATCGTGTAATTTAGTTGGTATTCTTCCTTATAGCTTTACGGTTACAAGTCATGTGATAGTCACTTTTGCTTTGTCGATGGTAGTTTTTATTTATATAACAATTGTTGGATTTAACAAAAGGGGAGTAGGATTTTTACGCATATTGCTACCAAAAGGAACTCCTTGGTGGCTTGCACCTATAATAATTATTATTAAGCTGCTTACTTATTTAGTAAGGCCGATTAGCCTATCAATAAGGCTTGCAGCAAATATGATTGCTGGTCATACAGTCATTAAAGTGATAGCAGGATTGATTGTGAATATGAACGTACTTTTCATTCCTGCACCTTTTTTGTTTATAATTGCACTAATAGGATTTGAAGTATTTGTTGCAATTTTGCAAGCTTATATATTTACTATATTAACATGCGTATACTTGTCGGATACAGTAAAGTAAGTACTTGACTTACCTGTAGAACATTTTATAATATTATTAAGGAATAGTTAAGGGTAATATATGGATTTAGTAGCTTTAAAGTTTATAGCAATTGGTTTGATGGTGTTTGCTATGTTAGGTGTTACTTTAGGCGTAGCTCATATCTTCTCTAGTATACTAAATGGGATTGCAAGAAATCCTGGCACGGAAGAGAAGATGAGACCTTATGTTTATGTTGGTGCTGGCATGATTGAAGTCATGGGTTTTCTTGCGTTTGTAATTGCAATGATATTGATATTTCGTACTTAACACATGCCACAGCTTGATGTTTCAACCTTCTTTTCTCAAGTTTTTTGGTTTTTAATTTTTTTCTCTTCACTTTTTTTCGTAGTAAGTTGTTTATTTTTACCAAAGTTAGATGAAATAATAAGCACTAGAAGTAAAGAAGTATTGGGTTCTTTTAATAGTTCTGTTCATCTTTTAAGACTTACGGAAGATCAGATTGCCAAGTATAATGCCGCTTTAAACCAAGCTAGAATACAGGCAAAAAAAATCATAGATGATGCACTTGCTCAGGTAGAAGAAATGAGAGCTAATGTTAAGAATATATTAGAAGAGGAAGACAAAAAAAAGAGCAAGCTTATTGAAGAAAAAGTGGCAGAATTTAAATCTGAATATACTGATCAGTTAAAACAAATGGCTACTAGTATTGCTTTAATTTATTATACTAAATTGACCAATTCTGAAATTGAAGAGGAGTTTGTTGCTGACTTGGTGTCCAAAGAATTTTAGGGGTTTTTATGTCTACATCACTGATTATCGGTCTTGCTTTCTTGGTAAGTTTTGTCCTTTCGTATAAATTGCTGAAGAAAGTGATAAAAAATGCGCTTAACAATAAGCGTAACAAAAGCAAATTTTCAAGTGAAGAAACTGAAAAATTCAGAAAAGATATGTTGGAGTATTACAAAAAATCTTCTGAAAAATACAAAGAATTAGATGCAGAAGTTAATAAAATGATGAATGAAGCACTTGATAAAGCTAATAGTATCATTAAGCACAATAGACAGCAGCTAGATCAGACATTAGATGACAATGCCCATTCTAACTTGAAGAAAGTCACTGACCAAGTTGAAAAAGCTCTTGGAGATTTACAGGCTAACACAGCGAATATCGCTGCTGATGCTGTAAAAAAAATAATGCATGAACGTAAAGATGATAAGCGTAGTAGCGAGGTCATATCTTCATTTTCACGTGACTTAAATAAAAAAATTGCATTAGGTTTAATGCAACAATTACCTATACTTCAAGCTGATAATGTAGAAAAAATTAAGTTTGATTCTAGTTTGTGCAAAGAGCCAGAGAAACTTTTTTACTATAAATTTAATATGATTCCTTGGCAAAAATTAAATGATACTACTTTTTTTATGGTTGAAGACACAAGCCGAGATATCAACCGTTGGGTCGAAGCTCATTACGGTATTGACTATGTATTAATAAAAGTGGATAGCGAACAGATTTTAAATCTTCTTAACTCGCACTTTGGTATTTCAGAATTTGCAAGCAACTACTTATATTACAAGAATGCTAATTTTTCAGCTAAAAGCATTAAACTAAGCTCAATATTTTTTGCTTCTTTCTTTATTGTAACTTCAATTTTAACACTAACAGAGAAATATACATATTTTGCTTTGATGTTGATATTTATAATCGGATGTTCTAATTATTTATTCAAGTTTATAGCTACAATTTTTAACTTATGTGAAACCTCCAACCAAAAAGTGGATTATAGTAAGCTGAATGAACCTATATATACTATTTTACTGCCTGTATTTGAAGAAAGTGCAGTAATAGGGCAATTAATTGAAAGCGTTAAAAGTTTGGATTATCCAAAGTCGAAATTAGATGTAAAGCTTCTGGTAGAAAGTGAAGACCAGGAAACGCTAGCAGCTATAGAAAAGTACACTTTACCACAGTATTTTGAAGTAATAAAAGTGCCTCATTCTTTGCCTAGAACAAAAGCCAAGTCATGCAATTATGCTATGAGCTTTGCTAGAGGAAAGTATGCAGTAATATATGATGCGGACGATAAACCAGACCCATTGCAGTTAAAAAAAGCACTGATTGAATTTAATAAGGGCGACGATAAGCTTGCCTGTGTACAGGCGAAATTAAATTACTATAATTGTGATTATAATTTTCTCACAAAATCCTTTTCTCTGGAGTATATGAACTGGTTTCAATACTTATTGCCTGGATTCCAAAAAATGAACATGCCAATGCCTTTGGGTGGTAGCAGTAATCATTTTTCAGTAAAAATTCTAAAAAAATTGTTTTTCTGGGATGCTTATAGTGTTACCGAAGATGCTGACCTTGGTTTAAGACTTGCGCAAACGGGATATAAAACCAGGATGATTGACTCAGAAACATTGGAAGAGTCACCAATTGCTGTATTTGCTTGAATTAAGCAAAGAGCGCGCTGGATCAAAGGCTATATGCAAACTTATATTGTTCATTTAAAAAATATAAAGTCTCTTTATAAACACACTGGATTTAAGGGAATTTTGCTATTGAATCTTTTTGTTGGCTCTGCAGCTTTTATATTTTTTACTACTCCATTTTTACTGCTTTCATTGATATTAACTAAGGTTTTAAATGAATTATTTTTGTACTACTTTGTAGTGGTATACATTACTAACCTGATTCTTTTGGTAATAGCTGTCAAACAGCAAAAGATGCTTTTTTATTTTTATATAGTATCGATATTTTTTCCGGTCTATAGTCTGCTACATAGTGTTGCAGCTTTTCTTGCCTTGTGGGAATTTATTCTTTACCCTGAGCGATGGAACAAAACTCAGCATGGTTTATGGAACAAAGGCAATCAAAACCTGTAGCTATTTGGCTTTTTCTCTGCTGTATTATGGTAATTCTCATGGTGGGGATTGGTGGATTTACCAGACTTTCAAAAGCAGGATTGTCAATCACGGAGTGGAAACCCATCACTGGAACATTGCCACCACTGAGTGGACAAGATTGGCTACAAGAAAAATTAAAATATGAAACTACACCTGAGTATAAAGCATTCAACTATGGTATGAGTATGGAGGAATTTCAGGCTATATACTTAATAGAATATGTACACAGATTAGTTGCAAGACTAACAGGTTTAGTTTTTGTCCTGCCATTTATATATTTTACATTAAGAAGAAAAATATCTAAAAAGGTAGTAATAAGGCTATTTGTAGCATTGTTATTTGGAGCTTTACAAGCTTTTGCTGGTTGGTATATGGTTAAAAGTGGTTTAGTAACTGAACCTCATGTTAGCCACTATAGGCTTGCACTTCACTTATTATTAGCATTAATTGTCTTTGCATTATTGTCATATCAATTTTTTGATTACCAAATCAGGCCAAAGCAAACTAAACTTAAGATTAGTAGTGACACTATATACTACACAGGGATGATTTTGGCCCTAATTGTAGTGCAAATAATTTTCGGTGCGTTTGTTGCGGGATTAAATGCTGGTTTGATTTACAATACCTTTCCACTAATGGACGGACAAATCGTTCCAGAAGATTTATTTTTCTTACAGCCTATATGGCTGAATATCTTTGAGAACAGAGCGACAGTGCAATTTATACATCGAGCACTGGCATTGCTAATACTAACTTTGGTAGTAATACTCACAGTAAAAAATGCTAGCATAAAACCGGTATATATTATGCTGCTCTCCGTCGTCATTCAGATCATTTTAGGTGTAATTACTCTATTATTGCACATACCGATAGCCATTGCCATAGCTCATCAAGTGTTTTCATTTATCTTGTTTGGGTCAAGTTTATACTTCTTGTGTTATTTAAGGAAGCAGACTACATCACCAATCTGCACATTTTTTCCTTCTTGAACGGGAATATTTTTTATCACCATTGCTGCTTCAGCACATATAATATTTTCCATTTTCATCGCTTCCACAACAAATAAAGGTTGTCCTATTTCCACCTGATCTCCTATATTTACCTGCAACTTAACTAATAAGCCAGATATTGGGGATTTTACAGCATCTACTGAAATCCCTTCTGTTTCATTATTTAGCATTAACTTACTTAATTCAGCTACATGAGGTTTAAATATACAACACTCAGCTTTCATACCTGCATGTCTTATGAAGTACTTGCTGCCTTGTCTTTCTATTTTAAGTGCTATATTGGTATCGTCATTAATTGTGATATATAGCAATCTATAACTTGATTTCCACTTGCCTATAACGGAGTATTTATTGTGATTATATACTGTTATTAATATATTATCTTGGTATTTTGCATTTACGGAGTACTCATTGTCATTTATATTCACTATGAATAAATCTCTTGCACGGTCACCTGCCATCCGAGTAGCTGATACTGATGCCCCTTCTTTTTTACTAGATTCCAGTGTCAAGCACTGGAATGACACCTGAGGTGTTTCATTCACTGCTTTATAATGGTACCTTTCTTCATTTTCCAAATGAACATATAACGCAGTGAAAATAAATATTTTAATATACTCCTCTGTAACAAAATCGCCGTGAAACCCACTAGGGTAATGATCTGGAATGAATCTCGTATGGAGCTTTGCTGCGATAAAATTTGGGTGATGGAAGATGGATTCTAGAAATTCTATATTATTTGTTACTCCTTCTATATAGCATTCAAACAATGCTTTTTGCATTCTACTGATCGCTTCTACTCTATCTTTTCCATATGTTATAACTTTTGCAATCATTGAGTCATAGAACGTGCTAATTTCTGAACCTGCAGCAACTCCATCATCTATTCTTACATAATCATTTCCACTAGGTTTATCGTAATATTTTATTCTTCCGCTGAAAGGAAAAAATTTCTTTGATGGATCTTCAGCGCAAATTCTACTTTCTATTGCAGAACCAGTAAGTTTAATATCATCCTGACTGAACCTCAGTTTTTTTCCACAGGAAATCCTGATCATTTCTTCCACTATATCTATTCCTGTTACAAATTCTGTCACTGGATGCTCAACTTGTAGTCTCGTATTTACTTCAAGAAAGTAGAAATTTTGGTCTTTATCAACAACAAACTCAATGGTACCTGCTGAAAAATAGTCAACTTGCTTTGCAAGGGAAACACATTGAACATACATTTCTTGTCTCACCTTCTCACTAATAAATGGGCTTGGCGTTTCTTCTATCATTTTCTGATTATTCCTCTGTATCGAACACTCTCTCTCTCCAAGACACACTATATTGCCATATTTATCTGCTATGATTTGTATTTCAATATGTCTTGGTAGTTCTATATATTTCTCTATAAAGATACTGCCATCCTTAAAACTTTTCTCTGCTTCATTTGTTGCTGATGTGAACGCTAGTTCAATTTCTTTTTTGGAATTTACAATTCGCATTCCTTTGCCACCACCGCCTGATGCAGCTTTAAGCATAACGGGAAAACCGATCTCTTCAGCAACTTGAGCTGCGTGGGCAGCATCGCTGATCTTACCCATATATCCTGGCACTACATTCACTCCAGCTTTTCTTGCCGCTTCTTTTGCTGTTATTTTGTTGGCTGTAACTTCTATTGTTTCTGCACTTGGCCCGACGAAATCTATATTGTGTTTTTGCAGAGCACGTGGAAAATCTGGATTTTCTGCTAAAAAACCATAGCCAGGATGAACTGCCTGCGCACCTGTTTTAACTGCTACTTCACATATTTTTTCAATGTTTAAATAACTGAGGCAAGAAGGCGAAGGGCCGATATATCTTGACTCATCTGCTTGTCTTACATGCACAGAATTTACATCTGCATCCGAATATACGCATACACAAGATATACCCATCTTATGGGCAGTTCTGATAATCCTGCAGGCAATCTCCCCTCTGTTTGCTATTAAAATCTTACTGTACTTCTTTTTCGTCATCGTATGAGTATACTTTCTTAGCTTGAGAAAGTAAATTTCTATATCATTGCCTGCAGGTAATTTCTAGCTTCATGCTGCAGCTAAACCACCATCTAAAAGTTGCATAACATCAGGATCTATCACTATAGTACTTTCATCATACAAGCCGTATATCCCGTTACATGCCTTAAACAACAAACATGTAGATCCTCCAGAAGCTATTGTAGCTACTGAAGCTAGTGCAAGAGATTGAGAAACCAAAAATAAAAAGTACAAGGATAAACACAAAGCAGCAATACACGCTATGGCTCCTATTATGTATAAGCACAAATGAAATTTTCTATTACATATAAAACCGCCCTTTATACCTGCGATTTGCTTAGCTTCCTTCCGTTCTGCAGGATCCAAGAAATAAAGAGGTGATACCGCCATTCTCCCATTATCCTTAATGTAGCTTTTATCGCAGAGTGCTTCTTTAACATATCTCTTATTATCCTTAAGTTTCTCTTTTAATCTTTCTGATTCTTTCCAATTTTTAGCTTCTTCTGCTTTTTTAACCTTACTCTTAGTACCTTCTTCCAAATTCCTCATAATCTCTTTGAGTACAGGTAGCAGAATTTCTTGGCTTGCTGCTATATGAAATGGATTCCCATTTTCATCAAGCCTATGCTTAGCTGCATAAGCAACATTCTCTGTGCAAATTCTGACAAATTCATCTTTATTTCCTGCTTTTGCAACTGCAAATAAGTCAGCCATAACATACCTAACTATTAACCAACACTAAATTATACAACACGATTTATTAAAAATAAATAAAATTTAATCTCTCAGGATAAATAATTTATAGTAATTCTACATTAGACCTGCTGCGAATCAAGCGATAAAAAAAAGGAAAGGAGGGTGACTAAAATCAAGGTTAACTAAAAGGCGTGCTTAAGATTTACAATACCAGCAATAATATTGAACCTCAGGTTATATTTTTTCTGAAAATTGCGATAAACATTCGACATAATCTTAAATATCTTTATCTCTCGGATCTTGTTTTCTACTCTCATTCTAAATGATGCTAATCTTCTATTATGCTCTGGAGTTAATGGCTTTTTACGATACTTTTTATATGGAATTATAACATTGCTTTGCAATTTTTGCCAACCTTGATATCCAGAATCGGCATGTTTTATGCTATCAAGTGGTAAATATTTTTCTTGTTTCCTTATGCGGAAATCACTAATTCTACCACGGTATGACTTTGACACTGATAAAATTCTTCCTCCTTCTTCGATAATAATCTCAGTTTTCATAGTGTTGGTTCTTTTTTTCCTGAATATGATTTCTTCCGTTTTTTACTATCTTCTGGTCTCTGTATTTGCTGTTCTGTAACATCAGCCAAAATCTTCAGTATTTTTTCTGGCGTCATACTTCTATCTTTTGTTATAGTCACTTTTTTGGCGAGTAATGGCTCTATTCTCTTAAGTAACCTACATACATTTGCGTTGTGTACATTGAATAGGCATCCTAAAAATCTATGTGTTATGTAAGTGCGATAGTACAAAATTACGCAAAACAACTTATCTTCCAGAGTTGGTAGTTTTGATCTTCTACCATGACACTTTTTCTGTTTTTCGCATCCAGACCTCACTTTTTCCACTACTTTTTCGAACTCCTCTATAGTTAAACCTGTTATATTACGAAAGTTTCTTGGGTATTTTTTCATATTATAGTAACTAAAGCTCATTTTTTTCCTTACTTGATCTGCTTATTCTTCTTCTACCTCTCTCACATCATTTTTTCAATCACCTTTTTCAGCAGGTCTAGTGATTTACCCATTATCGAAATAGTACCACACGATGACAAACTCACTCGATTCCACCTGATTGTTCCGACTATAGAGTCTGGCAAGGTTTTTCTGCCGCACCAAGCAGTATGGCTCAATGACTTTGAGTATGAGATTTTAATGTTCCCAGAAACTCGCCACGACGACCAAGTGGACAGTACCGTGCAATATCTGCAGTGGGTGAGAAAGACTAACACCAACGCCTTCAGAATCAGGGATTTTACCCCCGATTCTGTTTGAGGTAGTTATGGTGAAGTAAGGGAAACCAATCCCAGCATCACGCGCTGGGATTATAAAGGTCAAGTAAAGGGAATTCTTACTTATTATAGCTATAACACTGAAGTTTACAATCAGAACAAATCACCTGGCCACGTGGAACTGACTTCAGCTTGTCCGTTGAAACTTGATTTGAGCAGAATATACATTTTATTGTGTTGCTTGGAGTAAGTGAGTTATCAACAGTAATTCTATCATCAAAAACAAAACACTCACCTTCCCAATTACCATTTTTATTATAAGTTTTTTCAAGGTAAGAAAGAATGCCGCCTTTCAGGTGGTACACATTGTTAAATCCAAGATTTTTCATGTACGCTGTTGATTTTTCGCATCTAATCCCACCAGTGCAGTACATAGCTACTTTCAGGTCTTTACTCTCAGAGAAAGACTTTGCCCACTCAGGAAAATCGCGAAAACGCTGAGTATGTGGATTGATTGCATTTTTAAACTTGCCTAATTTCACTTCATACTCATTTCGTGTATCTATTACTAAAACGTCAGGTTGAGAAGTAAAATCATCCCAATGCTCTGGATCAACATATTTACCCTTAAGGGAAATATCAAGATTGCTTACACCAAGATTTACAATCTCTCTTTTTAATTTTACCTTCATCTTGCTAAATGGTTGATATTCTGCTGCACTCTCTTTCCATGTAAGGTCCCTTAGCCTATAATCAGAACGTAGAAAATCGAATATTTTATCAATCGCGTTTCTTTCACCAGATACGGTTGCATTAATACCCTCTTCTGCAAGGAGTATAGTACCCTTTAATTCAATGTTGTCGCATGCAGTTTTTATTTCGTCTTTCATGTCATAATAATTAGAGAGTTCTACAAAGTGATAGAAAGTTGCAATGACGAAGCTCATGATTATTCACTTATCAACTAAAAACATGATATACAAAATTATAAAGATATTCAATAGTACGGCTGTTAATTACTGGATATCTTCAGTTTTTACATATAACATTTTAATATCAAATATAGATCCAAATTAATGTTTTTGAGAGTATTTAAAAATATATTCTTATTTTCAGTAAGTATATTATTCGTCTGTCCTATACTATCGTTAATATCGATTCTATTTACAGAATCAGCAAATTCTGGATGGGTAATTAGCACACTTTTCCCTGAATATATACTGAGTACGCTAATTTTGATGATAGGAGTGGGGGGGATATCCTTCATATTTGGAGTGATTCCAGCATGGCTCACCACATTTTTTTCATTTCCTGGAAGTAAAATTTTTGAGATTGCTTTGTTCTTTCCGATATCGATTCCTGGATATATAGTAGCGTTCGTCTATGTGAATACACTAGAATTTTCAGGTCCGGTGCAGAGCTCATTAAGAGACATTTTAGAGTGGGGCAAAGGTGACTATTGGTTTCCTGAAATAAAATCCCTAGGTGGTGGAATATTAGTAATGGGATTTAGTTTATATCCATACGTTTATATGCTAGTCCGCTCAAGTCTAAAGAATGTTAGTAACTCAGTCACTATTGCGTCAACACTTGGGTTCTCCTCATTGAAGAGCCTGTTTTCTGTCATCATACCTTCCATACGTCCATCAATTATAGCTGGGTTGTCCTTGGTGCTAATGGAGGTAATTACAGATTTCGGCACACCACAGTTTCTTGCTATCGATACTTTTACGACAGGAATATATCGCACCTGGTTTTTACTGCATGATAAATATTCAACTACTGTTTTAGCAGTTGCAGAATTGATTTTCGTTGCAACACTAATAGCTATCGAAAAGAAACTACAAAAAAAAGGAATATCTTACTCTTCAATCAACACTAATGCAGATTATCACAACAAACGGAGTGTAAGTGGCACTATACCATTGATCTTTGCTTATTTTATGTGTGTATTGCCGATATTAATAGGTTTTATTTTGCCAATGATTCCGCTCATATATTGGAGCATAGAGAAGGGGTTTTTCATATACGAAGCAAGGTTCTATAATATAATAGCAAATAGCGTTAGTTTATCATTTATCACCGCATTAATCTCAATTAGCATTGCAATAATGATTGGATATACGGCGCGTAAAAGTAAGGTAATCAATAATGTAGCACGTCTCATTTCTTTAGGCTACGCAATTCCAAATGCAATTATCGCAATTAGCATAATAATATTTTTAAGCAGAATATCTTCTTTCATTACTCAATATATTGTGGAAATTAGCTTGGTAGGAACTATTGGCGCATTAGTTTACTCATATTTATTTCGTTTTTTTGCTATATCTTTCAAGGCGGTAGAATCAGGGCTCAAAAAAACACCAAATGAAATTGAGTGGACTGCATATACCATGGGTCATGGGCCTATTTCCACATGTTTGAATGTTCATATCCCTCTCATCAAGAAGAGTATATTATCGGGATTTTTGCTCGTATTTATGGATACTATCAAGGAGCTCACAGCAACACTCATTATAAGACCATTTAATTTTGAAACTATATCAACTAGAATATATGAACTTGTAAGCGATGAGCGCTATAGAGAAGCTGCCCCATTTTCGTTGATAATAGTTATAATAGGCTTAATCTCTACAATAACCTTATTTACACTTGATGATAAGGATAAAAAATAAACGTAACCGTTCACACTTAATTCTTTAATCTCACTAATGGAAAGACCAGTGCACTCAACAATAATGTTGATGTCAACATTATTAGCCAGCAGAGAACCTTCTCTTGAAAAGGAGCTTGCTAACATTCTTGTTCGTTTCACTCTTTCATCAAAATACTTTTTCCATTTTAAGTCAAGGGGATTTGCATCCGCTCTGATTTTAACATATCGTCAGGGCAAGGTATCTAAAATGGCTTAATCCTGCTAAGAGTATCTAGATACCTCACTAAATAAAAAATTTGGAAAAAAGGAAGAAGAGACTTCTTCCTTCTACTTAATTACGTTTTTGCGCCAGATCTAAAGAAACATTTTTCGTTTTTGTATCAACGTTATCTAGATTCTGACTAGGAACCTCACTAGGCTGTGACATTGCATATGTAATACTAATACCACCAGCAACAAGTCCTGTTACTAGAGCAACAGCCACAGCGATACCAATCATAGTCAATATCGGGAGTGTAACACCAGCAGCAAAACATCCACCAACAACTGCTAATGCAGCTATAGCACCACAAACACTACCAACGTAAATTGCTTTATGCTTGTATTTATTCTCTGCCTTTTTTATAAGCTGCTTTATTTTACTAGAGGCAAACTTTCTTGCAGTGTTGCCATAATCATCCTTTATAAAAGGATTAGCACCTGCATCTAGTAAAACTTGTGTTACCGCTTTTTCTAAACTACAGCACAAAGGAGTTTTTCCATAAGAATCTCGTGCATTAACATCAGCACCTGCATCTAGTAAAATTTGTGCTACCCATCCTTCACAAGCAAAGTGCAAAGGAGTTTTTCCATAAGAATCTCGTGCATTAACATTAGCCCCTTTGTCTATTAGAGCTTGTCCTAACTTCTTCCAATCCTCTTCACGGCAATAACAACCAGCTGCTATATGCAATAATGTATCTTTATAACTACTCCCCTTTCTCTCTAAGCTAAATAGGTGATTTATATCAAATTCTTTCTCCTTCCACTCTTGATATGTATGTTCACATCTTTCTTGCAAAAAGTTTTTCAATTGCTCCAGATCACTATCAATTAAGTATGCTTCCAAGTGACACGTAAGCTCTTCTTTTGAAATTGGCATATCAAACTCTCCTGTAAAAATAACAATATTAGACCTGCTGCGAATCAAGCGATAAAAAAAGGAAAGGAGGGTGACTAAAATCAAGGTTAACTAAAAGGCGTGCTTAAGATTTACAATACCAGCAATAATATTGAACCTCAGGTTATATTTTTTCTGAAAATTGCGATAAACATTCGACATAATCTTAAATATCTTTATCTCTCGGATCTTGTTTTCTACTCTCATTCTAAATGATGCTAATCTTCTATTATGCTCTGGAGTTAATGGCTTTTTACGATACTTTTTATATGGAATTATAACATTGCTTTGCAATTTTTGCCAACCTTGATATCCAGAATCGGCATGTTTTATGCTATCAAGTGGTAAATATTTTTCTTGTTTCCTTATGCGGAAATCACTAATTCTACCACGGTATGACTTTGACACTGATAAAATTCTTCCTCCTTCTTCGATAATAATCTCAGTTTTCATAGTGTTGGTTCTTTTTTTTCCTGAATATGATTTCTTCCGTTTTTTACTATCTTCTGGTCTCTGTATTTGCTGTTCTGTAACATCAGCCAAAATCTTCAGTATTTTTTCTGGCGTCATACTTCTATCTTTTGTTATAGTCACTTTTTTGGCGAGTAATGGCTCTATTCTCTTAAGTAACCTACATACATTTGCGTTGTGTACATTGAATAGGCATCCTAAAAATCTATGTGTTATGTAAGTGCGATAGTACAAAATTACGCAAAACAACTTATCTTCCAGAGTTGGTAGTTTTGATCTTCTACCATGACACTTTTTCTGTTTTTCCCATCCAGACCTCACTTTTTCCACTACTTTTTCGAACTCCTCTATAGTTAAACCTGTTATATTACGAAAGTTTCTTGGGTATTTTTTCATATTATAGTAACTAAAGCTCATTTTTTTTCCTTACTTGATCTGCTTATTCTTCTTCTACCTCTCTCACATCATTTTTTCAATCACCTTTTTCAGCAGGTCTATAGATCCCGCTAACACGTAGCGGGATGACGGTTGTCGGTAGGCCTAAATTACTTTAGCCATAAATATTTAAGAAATTCACCAAACGAAAAAAAAGGCAAAAGAAGCCCCGTTGGTGACTAGTTATTTATATGTACTTCAAAATATTGGCGTTTTTTATTCTAAACGCTACGATTCAGCCGCTTTTAAATGCAACTAACCTAAATTATAAACGTTAAGAAATTTACTGAGCGGAAAAAAAGGCAAAGAAACCCCAGGGTGGCTAGTATTCAAATTCTCCCTTGTCTATTTGACGTCTTTTACTGTCTTAAACGCTTTATAAGCGCGTTTCAGCTTATATAGGTAGAAACCTAGAAGTTTTATAAAGACATGAGGTACACATAGTGCGAAAAATTAAGCATGATTTACGCCAAATACATTAAGTTTTTTTGTCATTAATCCACTGCAGAGATTGCGAAGATAAATAAATAACTTTACTTTCATGATAAGGGGGCTGGCGAAGGGTGTCAAGTAAGTTTTTACATCTAATTTATAGCTCCCTGCATGATACCACGTATTATCTATACCAAGGTGTTCTTCTTGTAGATATTATACCAACAATCCACTATTTTTTTTATGTCTTGTGGTTTAGTTTCTGGACCTATACTGATTCTAATTGAACACTCTGCTTGCTCTTTTGTTGCCCCCATTGCAAGCAAAACATGGGAAGGCTCAACTTTTCCAGAAGAACATGCAGAACCATTACTAACTGCAATATGATTCAAGTCAAAATGCATGAGCTGCACATCACTCTTTACTCCTGGCATATAAATAAAACTTGTGTTTGGCAGCCTCTTAGAGTTTTTACCGAAGATTCTTATATCACTGGCAAGATTTAATAATTCACACTCTAATTGATCACGTAGCTCCTTTACTTCATCCATTTTTGATAGAAGGTCTGGAATATTTTGCAGTGCAGCAGAAAGGCCTGCAATCGCAACAATATTTTCCGTACCACCACGAAATCCCTTCTCTTGTCCACCACCTATTATAATAGGTTCTATCGCAAGTTCTTTATTGAATATTAAAACTCCACTGCCTGCTACACCGCCAAATTTATGGGCGGATAAAGTGAGTAAATCCACTCCTAAATCTTCCATATTAACTTTAATTTTTCCAACACTTTGAGCAGTGTCAGTGTGGCAAATTGCCCCAAATTTGTGTGCTATTTCAGCTATTTCCTTAACAGGCTGAATAACTCCGGTTTCGTTATTTGCCATCATAACTGAAACTATTGCTTTGTCTCCTTTAAGTTCGCTTAGAATTTTTTCTAGCTCTAAAAAGTCAACAATGCCCTCCTGATTAACGGGTATTATATATGGATTACATGCAGAATTAAGAATTGAAGGATGCTCTATAGCTGAAATTACATGCAGATAGCCTGCTATTCCTCTCATAACAAGGTTATTCGCTTCAGTCGCACCAGACGTAAAAACTATTTCTTTATCACTTGGAACACCAATAGCATCACGTATGTTATCTCTTGCATCCTGAAGAATCTTCCTCGCTTCTTGTCCTCTTTTATGTAGTGATGATGGATTGAGCGTTTGTTTTAACAAGACCTCAAATATACTTTTTTTTACATTCTCACTAATTGGAGCAGTTGCATTGTAATCAGCATATACGTAACCACTGTTTTCTAAAGAGAATGGACTCATCTGTCACTTAAATAAGTTTACCATCAACTATAGCCATAACTATGTACGTTAGCTTTAACACGATAAAAAATTTATTGCAAAAACAGCGAAATTAATACACAATTAATAATTCATGTCATCAATACCTGTCAAGCAGGTTTTTATTAGGAGTTACCGTGGTAGAAGTTTTTTTGAATAATGCAACAAGAAAGATAGAAGGTGAATACCACCAAAGCAAAGATGCCAACGCGCCGGTTGTGCTGGTTTTGCATCATCACCCTCAATATGGTGGTAATATGGGTAGTAAAATTGTACATGGTATATATACGTCTTTTATCGATAACAATTTTTCTGCATTGAAAATTAACTTTCGTGGTGTGGGAAAATCTACCGGAACTTTTGATAAGGGTATAGGAGAATTAACTGACGCTGCGGTAGCTATTGATTGGCTTCAGGAACATAATCCTAGCAACGTTCCAATTTGGATCGCTGGTTTTTCTTTTGGAGCATGGGTGGCTATGCAGCTAACAATGCGTCGCCCTGAGATAGTGGGCTTTATTGCTCTTTCTCTTCCGGTAACTAAGTACGATTTTTCTTTTCTTTCTCCCTGTCCAGTTTCTGGGCTTGTAATACAAAGCAGTAACGATACAATCTCAGAAGAAAGCGATGTAACAGAATTAGCAAAAAGGTTAATAAATTCAGTAAAAAGTGATCACATGAAATACCATATAATAGACGATACTAATCACTTTCTAAGGGATAAAGAAGAGGAAGTGACTCAAATCGCAGATGGTTATATAAAACTGCGCTTAAACAGTGCAACTATTTCTTCTCAAAAGGTCAAAAAAGAGGTAAGGGTAAAAGAATGTGCCTAACCTTTACAAACAAGAGAAATGAGTGTAGTAATATAAATGAAAAGGTTTTGTTATGTTTAAAAAGCTATTATTTTTTGTTTTAGCTGTGTTTATGTTATCGGGGTGTTCCCTAAGTAAACAGCGTAAGTTAAAAAGTCCGTGTATAAAAAGCAATGAAAGCGTTTCATGCGAGTTGTACTCTGTTAATGATCATTGGTTAGATAAGTATAAGGCATAGAAATTGTGCTATTTTTCCTATTCACAACTTCACTAATGATCGATCTCTCAATTGGAAAATGCAGTCTGCCTTTTCTGCAAGGAGATGATTGTGTGTTACTATAAGCATAGAGCTGTTATTTTCCTTTACGTATGAATGTAGCAGTAAAAACACGTTAAAAGAATTTGTTGGATCTAAATTTCCTGTTGGCTCATCTGCAAGTAAAAGCTTTGGAGAGTTTACAATGCTTCTTGCAATTGCAATTCTCTGCCTTTCCCCACCCGAAACTTCAGATACCATGCTACTTGCTTTGTTTCCTAGACCAAATTTTTCCAACATTGCTTGCGAATTTTTTTTTGCTTCAGCTTTGCTTTTTCCTGCAATGAGTTGAGGAAGCATAATATTTTCCAACACCGATAACTCTTGTAACAAATAGTGAAATTGATAAACAAAACTAAGAAAATTTCTTCTTACATGGGTTTTATGCTTATTATTGGCTTGTGTGCAATTTATTCCATCTATCGTAACTATACCTGAAGTTGGCTTGTCCAACAAGCCTGCGATTTGCAATATAGTTGTTTTTCCTGCACCTGAATTGCCAATCAGCGCTACTACTTGCCCTCTTGTGACACTTAGGTTGATGTCTTTTACAACAGCAGAATTATCCTTGAAGCTTTTATCTACAGAAGTTAGTTCTAGTGCTACATTACCACCCATGTTTAAAAGACCCAGAAGGCATCTAAATTTTGGAAACCGAAAAACTGTTACCACAACCACATTGAGACTTAGCAAGGGCATTCTTTATTTGAAAACCAGAACCACTGAGATCCTCAGTATAATCTACAACTGAGTTATTTAAAAATTTTGCTGAACAATTATCAACCATTAATACAGGATTGCCATTTTCATCATTAATTACTATATCTCTACCTTCTTTGCTAAAATTGGAGTGGCTTCTATAGTCCTCGCTTTCTTCATAGTCATCATCTTCGTCTTCGTCATCAAACTCATCATCGTAATCATCATCTTCATCATCCAAAGATAGATTTTTATTCATTTGATCCATAAGAAAATTGTATTTGAAGCCAGAACATCCACCGCCTGAAACTGCAACCCGCAAAACGGAACCCTTATCCCCTTCCTGCTCTGTAAGAGAGTGGATTTTTTTTAGTGCATTATCAGTTAAGTTGATGTTGTAATTTGTTGACATAGTAACCACCGTTTATTATTGATAATTTATTATAGTAGAAATTTTACATGTCAAACAATAATTTTCTATTAAATTATGCATGCTTTCCAAGCAAAACAAAAGGGAGATACTTCAAAGAGCCAGAAGATGAGAATCGCAGTTGCTTTCAGCGTGATAGGGACCGTATCATTCACTCTAATGCATTTAGAAAATTGGAGTACAAAACACAAGTTTTTATCAATTATGAGCACGACTACTATCGTACTCGGCTTACTCATAGCCTTGAAGTTGCACAAATTGCAAGGTCCATTGCGCGTAGACTTGGCTTAAATGAGGATATCACTGAATGCATAGCGCTCGCACATGATCTTGGTCATCCTCCATTTGGTCATGCAGGTGAAGATGCTCTAAAGAAATCAGTTCAAGATTTGAATCTTGATAATGAGAAGTATGAGTTTGATCATAATGTTCAAGCTATAAGGATTTTAACTTATCTTGAACAAAAACATGCTGATTTTGATGGTATGAATCTAAGTTGGGAGGTGATTGAAGGCGTTGCAAAGCATAACGGTCCCTTACTTGGTCAGAATGCGGAGTTTTCTACAAATAATCAGCTGTTATTAAAATATAATGAAAAATATGATCTAAAACTTGAGGAATTTTCAAGCATTGAAGCACAAGTTGCTTCAATTGCCGATGATATTGCTTACAGTGTTCACGATCTTGATGACGCACTCAGAGCAAATTTAGTAACCATCGAAGATTTGCTGAATGTCCCTTTAATTGGAAAAATGTTTAAAGACGTAAGGAGCAGATATTCAGAATTGCCTCAGAGCAAACTCATACATGAATCACTGAGTGGAACTATAGGAACTATGATAAGTGATGTTGTTTCTCAGACTGAAAGAAATATTGAAGATCACAAAATAAAAAGCGTAGAAGACGTAAGAAGTCTAAATAAAATGCTAGTCACATTTTCACCAGAAGTTGCGAATGCTACAAAAGAAATGAAAAGATTCAACATGGAGAAAATATACAGAAGCTATAAACTGAGTAGAACGATGAACAAAGCAAAACGCATAATACAGGAACTCTTTCAATGTTTTTATGAAAACCCAGGATTACTTCCCACAGAGTGGAGCAAACTCGCTTGTGAATCTCAGCGTTCAGTAATAATATGTGACTATATCTCAGGTATGACAGATAGATTTGCCATACACGAGCACAGAAGAATTTTTGATACCTCCTATGAAATGACTTCTTTCTAATGACAGATGATCACTTCATGTCAATTGCATTAAAGCTTGCAGAAAAAAATCTTGGAAATGTTGCACCAAATCCTGCTGTCGGGTGTGTTATTGTAAAGGATAGTACAATTATTAGTGAGGGATATACAGGGATCGGTGGACGTCCGCATGCAGAGATAGTTGCTTTGCAAAACACTAAAGATTCAACTCATGGTGCAACTATATATATCACTCTTGAGCCATGTTGTCATCATGGAGTCACGGGGCCTTGCACTGCGAAAATCATAAAAGCTGGAATAAAAAGGGTAGTAATTGCAACTATTGACCCAGATAGTAGAGTTTCAGGTGGAGGAATTAAAGCTCTGAAAGAAGCAGGAATTGAAGTTGAGCAAGGTATTATGCAAAAAGAGGCAGAAGAACTGAATGTCGGTTTTTTTACCACTAAAGAATTACATAGACCATTTATAGCTTGCAAAATCGCAACAACTCTTGACGGAAAAATCGCAACATTTACAGGCGATAGCAAATGGATAACAAGTGAGGATACGAGAAATTGGATACATGAGCTTAGAGCAAAATATGACGCAATTATGATTGGCAGCAATACCCTTGTTAGTGACGATCCACTCTTAACTTGCAGGTTACCAGGGCTCGAAAATAGATCACCAATAAGGCTAATTATAGATAGCCAGGAAAAATTGCAGGAAGAGCATAATATTGCAAAGACTGCAGACAAAGTAATAACTTGGGTAATCACAAATAAGGAAGTAGAGAGAAAAATAAAAAACATTAACTATTTAGTAGTTAATTCAAACAACAAGCCTTCTGTCACTCCAATGCCTCCTACTGTTATCCCAGTGCTTAACTACTTGGATCCAGAAAACTTAATTCCAAATCAGTACACTAAGCAGTTGTATGATAAAGACTGGATTCCAGCGTCACACGCTGGAATGACATCAGATCGAAAGGCAGGCAAAATCTGCCTACAAGACATGGCATCAAAACTTGTTTCAGAAATTGGTATAACAAGGTTATTAGTTGAAGGTGGAGGGGTATTAATCACAGAACTATTAAAGTGTAATTTAATCGACAGGTTGATAATCTGCCGTAGTGGTAAAATTCTAGGCAACGATGCCATTCCTTTTATAGGAAACTTAGGAATCCAATCCATTAACAACTGCTATCAGTTCAAAAAAACAGAGATAATAGAGTTTAGTGAGGATGTAGTTGAGATGTGGGATAGATTACCATAACTTACGTACCTAAATAATGGAAAAAAAAGAGGTAGAAATGGCTCCACCTCTTTTGCTATTTATTTAGTTACGTATTTCGCATCAAGTGGTTTAGTAACTATAGGATCTTCTAAGAGAGCAGGTAAAATTTCTTTAACTTTTTCTTGAAGATCATCTGAATTCAGTTTTAGTAGCTAAATCTTTAGTTTTTACTTCAATTGCTGCTTCAGCACCTGTTTTAGCTCCACTTATTTCTTCATTCTTATACATTTGCTGATATGAAGAATATGCTGCTGCAGCAAAAAATACAGCGGCAATAAATAGAACTGCAATTCCAGCAGGGCTAGCAACAAGTGCTAAAGATGCAGGGCCAGCAATTACTTTAGTAGAAATTAATATTGTTGTTATTGCTGCCGCTAAAGATGCAACTGCAACTAAACCTTCAATACCTATTTTTGTTATATGTGCAGTATTTTCCCACTTCGTGTTTTTTATAGTCATAATAGCCCCCTTAAATAAGGCTAATAAAAAGGTTAAGTATATGTTAATAATGCATGCTAGTCAAGCCATTTTTACATCATTATTTAAAGTATATATTTCAAGCTGCTTCCTAAACTGTTACCAATTGTATATAATTAACTATGAAACATGGTTGGCTGAATCTTGATAAATCAATAGGAATTAGTTCTGCACAAGCTGTAACCCAAGTTAAAAAGATCTTTGGAATTAAGAAAGCTGGTCATCTGGGAACACTTGATCCTTTAGCTTCAGGTGTGTTGCCAATTGCTCTTGGTGAAGCAACAAAAACTATACCCTATTTATTTTGCGATTCAAAAGCGTATAATTTTACAATAAAATGGGGTGAGCAAAGAACCACAGACGATTTAGATGGTGATATTATTAGAACTAGTGATATAAGACCAGAATATAATCAAATAAATTGTGCAATTGAAAATTTTATTGGTGAGATCAAGCAGACACCTCCTCAATTTTCAGCAATAAAAATCAAAGGAGCAAGGGCGTATAAATTGGCAAGAAGTGGGCAAAAGGTGAATATAAAGCCCAGACAAGTCAAAATACATGAACTGAAATTGATATCTGTGGACACCATAAATAATAGTGCAGATTTTTCTATGATGTGCGGTAGTGGTGTATATGTGAGATCAATTGCTCGTGATCTTGGCATTGCATTAAATTGTTTTGGACACATTACGAAATTAAGAAGAACTATGGTAGGTGACTTTAGAGAAAACGAATCAGTGACAATTGAACAGCTTGCTGAAAGAAACACAATAACTTACTCTCCGATAACAAAAGGTGATACTGGAGTAATAGAAGGTACAAGGAGTAATGTAAAAAGTTTCATCATTCCCATTGAATCGGCTTTAAGATCGATGTTCAAAGTTGAAATTTCCCTAGAAGATGCGGGGAAAATCAGAAAAGGTCAGGAAATTTTATTAAATAACTTGCGTAATTTAAAGAATTATGATATTTTTTGTACGATAGTGGGTAGTGTACCTATTGCAATCTGCAGTTTTATTTATGGTTGTGTGAAACCTATTCGTGTTTTTAATATTTAAAATGAGGTTTAGATGTCAATAACATCCGAAAAGAAAAAGAGTTTGATAAATATATATGCAATTAAAGAAGATGATACAGGTTCATCTTTTGTACAATGTGCAATTTTGACCGAGAGGATCAGTAACTTAACTGAGCATTTTAAAGTACACAAGCATGACCATCACTCTAAGCGTGGTTTACTTATATTGATAGGTAGAAGACGCAAGCACTTAAATTATATAAAGCGTAAATTTGGTAATGAAGCCTACCGGGAATTAATAGAGAAGTTAGGCATTAGAAAATAATCGAGGAATTTAGTATGTTTAAAATTATAAAAAAATCTATAGAGTGGGGTGGTTGTGCCTTATCTTTAGAAACAGGAAAAATAGCACGCCAAGCTCATGGTTCAGTAGTTGTAAATTACGGTGGTACTTCTGTTTTAGTAACTGTTGTACATAAAAAGAAGGAAGAAAGCGTTGATTTCCTACCTTTAAATGTGCAGTTTATCGCAAAAAGCTATGCCATGGGTAAGATCCCTGGTGGTTTTTTTAAAAGAGAAGGCAAGCCATCTGATAGAGAAACTTTAATCTCAAGAGTAATAGATAGGAGTGTAAGGCCACTCTTTCCAGAAGGATTTCATGATGAAATTAGTGTGGTGTGTAATCTATTAACTTATGATACAGTCAATCCTCCTGAAGTGCCAGCATTGATTGGTGCTGTTGCAGCTCTTGCGGTTTCTGGTGTTCCTTTTCACTTTACTATAGCTGGAGTGATAGTTGGTTGTGATGAAAATAATAACTATATACTCAACCCTTCTGTTCAAGAGATGAAAGCAAGCAGCTTGGATCTGTTTTTGTCTGGTGATGAAAATTCGATTTTAATGGTTGAGTCAGAAGTGAAAGAGCTCTCTGAAGAAAATGTTTTTAATGCAATAAAATTTGGCCATGAACACCTTAAACCTGTCATTAAGCTCATAAAAGAGTTTGCTGATACAGTTGGCAATAAGCCTGAAAGCTTTGCTCCTGTTGATACATCAGATATAACACAAGAGCTCGAAAAATACGGTAAAGATTTTGAAAAAGCATATTCGCAAACAGTAAAACAAGAGCGAGTTCAAGCTCTAGAAGCGGTCAGAGAGAATATATTGAATACTCTTAAAGAGACTGGAAAAGATGAAAAGTTAATTACGTATGCAGTAAAAAACTTTGAAAGATCTTTAGTACGTGAAATAATTAGGAAGAAAGGTGTAAGGATAGACGGTCGTAAGCATGATGAGATACGTCAGATAGAAGTTGAAGTTGATATTCTGTCCAGAACTCACGGTTCTGCGCTGTTTACAAGAGGCAACACTCAGGCATTGGTTGTTACTGCTCTTGGTACTACTCAAGATGAGCAAATTGTGGATGATATTGAAGGAGATAGACGTGAGCATTTCATGCTGCATTATAATTTCCCTCCATTTGCTGTTGGAGAGGCTTCTGCTATGCGTGCACCAGGAAGGAGAGAAATCGGTCATGGTAAACTTGCTTGGAAAGCAATTCATCCTGTTTTACCTGATAAATCTGAATTCCCTTATACAATAAGAGTAGTATCTGAAATTATGGAATCTGATGGTTCTTCTTCTATGGCAACAGTTTGCGGGACTTCTCTTGCTTTAATGGATACGGGTGTACCAATAAAGGCTCCTGTTGCTGGAATTGCTATGGGCCTTATTAAAGATAAAGACGAGTATGTAATACTTTCCGATATATTGGGTGATGAAGATTATCTTGGTGATATGGACTTTAAAGTAGCAGGAACTAGTGAAGGGGTTACGGCGTTACAAATGGACATGAAAATTTCTGGTATAAGCTTTGAAATTGTTGAAAAATCTTTAGAACAGGCAAAAGCTGGAAGATTACATATTTTAGAAAAAATGAATGCAGTGATTTCAGAACACAGTGATGACGTCAAAGACCATGCACCAAGGATGTTATCATTTTACATAGATAAAGACAAAATTTCTGCAGCTATTGGTGCTAAAGGAAAAAATATACGTAGTGTGTGTGAGAGAAGTAATGCAAAAATTGAAATAGGAGATGATGGTAAAGTTTCTGTTTTTGCCACGAGTGGCACTGAAGCTGAAATTGCAAAGAGTATGATGATTGATTCAATAACAGAACTAGAACAAGGTTCTATAGTTGATGTCAAAGTTGTAAAAATAGAGAAGTCTATTGTAGAGCTTGAATTTCTTAATGGCAGAAAAGGAAAAATGCACATAAGTGAAGTAGCTAATGAACACATAGATTCTATAGAGAGCATACTCAAACAAGGTGATACTTTCAAAGCACTAGTAATTGACTTCGAAAAAGGTGGATGTCCAAAGTTGTCAAGACGTCGAGTTGATCAAGAGACGGGAGAGTTTTTTGAAGGTGAGCTTTACAATGAGGAAAGGAAAGATGGTCCAAATGACAGAGGTAATTATTACAATAATTCATTTTATAGAAAATCTGGAGGAAGTTACCATAAGAAGCCTTCTCGTCCTCGTTCTGGTTTCAGCAACAGAAATAGGCCGAAATTTGGTAGTAATGATTCATCATCGGGCTTTTATTAAGAGTAAACTTCTTGCGTTACCTCTTGTCATCCAAGTAGCTTGACTACTTGGACCAGAGACTTTTTCAAATTGGTAGATAATAGAAATAATTTGTGTTAACTAGCTAAAGATCTTAGGTTTGCCAACACTCCGCTACGTGTTAGCGGCTGAGATACCGCGAATGAATCGCGGTATAACGTAGGGCTGCACTAGCTATATAGGATTACCACGATGGATTTTTAGATCATTTACGGCCTTCTTAATATCTTCAGCCTTGAATATCGCCGATCCCGCAACTAAAATATCAGCACCTGCTTTTATTATATCAGCTGCGTTAGAAAAGTTAATTCCACCATCTACTGAAATTTGTGTTTTAAGATTACGCTCCTGTATCATTTTTTTTACAGTAGATATCTTGTTCAACTGTGAATGAATAAATTCCTGCCCTCCAAAGCCAGGGTTGACTGTCATAATCAGCACAATATCTAGCTCATGTATTATATATTCAAGCACACTTGGGGAAGTTGAAGGAACAATTGAGACTCCAGCTTGAATCGGTTTTTTTGCGTCGTTTACATTTTTGTATGACTTTATCTTTCTTATCAACCTCTCAAGGTGTATCTCTGCTTCTGCATGTACAGTGATAATATCAGCACCAGCATTTATAAAGCTTTCAATGTGGTTACCAGGAGATTTGACCATTAAATGCACATCAAAAGGAAGATTGCTATATTTACGTATTGCAGAGACAACGCTAGGACCAATTGTAATATTTGGAACGAAATTCCCATCCATAACGTCTATGTGTATGTAATCTACACCTAAATCGCTAATTTTTCTTACTTCTTCTCCTAATTTTGCAAAGTCTGCTGAAAGTATAGAAGGTGCAATTTTAATACTCATGAGCTGTTTTTTACTAAAAAATAACTTATTTTTAAAACTCTGTCACCCTAATACTATTTGCATCATCTGAGTAGCTATAGGAACTGGATACCAATATCGGCGATGGTTTATGCCTATTTAACTAGATCTTAAATTAGATAAAAAAAGGTAGTCTTGATAAAACTTATTTACAACAAGTTTTTTTACATTTGGATTTTCTGTTTGTTCTTTTTTGTACCCTAATTTATAGCTTATTGAATCCTTATATGAACTGATCATTTTGTATGCTTTGTTCATCTCTCTAGGAAAGATGCCATTAGCAATTACGACGCATAACCCTGTAGCTGCTGCAAAAGCTAGAGTGGTAAATGCTAGACTTTGTAAAAAATCCCTTCCACTAATTTTTTTTTCCTGTATATTAGCAGAGTGCGATTTGTTTGATGCTTCTTCTAGATGTTCATGCCATATATGATTGCAGTTCGTACACTTTACCTTTCTTCCAAATGCACCAATTTGCTCAGAAGATACTAAGTAAGTTTTAGTACAACTATTACATTGTATTTTCATAGCACTTACATATAAAGTAGTAACAAGCTCAAATAGTACAGAGCTATAAATTTAATATTAATATATATAACAAATGGAAGGTTTGCAACTAAAAAAAACACAAAGTGAGATAGAAAATATTTGGAAAAATAGAGAAAAATTTAATGACTGTAACCTAAAGGAAACAGCAAGAATAGCAATTAAAGAGGTAATTGAGCTCCTTGATAGTGGCAAAATTAGAGTAGCAGAAAAGCTATCAAGTGGAGAATGGGTAGTACATAAGTGGATAAAGCAGGCAATATTATTACATTTTCTCACTGAAGAAAACAAAATAATAGACAATACCAATTGCTGGTTTGACAAGATCGGTAACAAATTTAGTGAATGGAATGAGGAGAAATTTCGCCAGTTAAAAATTAGAGCAGTTCCTGGGTGTTTTGTCCGCCGATCTGCTTATATAGGTACAAATGTTGTTCTAATGCCAAGTTTTATCAACGTTGGTGCATATGTTGATTCAGGAACAATGATAGATACCTGGTCAACGATTGGTAGCTGTGCACAAATAGGAAAAAACTGCCATATTTCCGGTGGAGTGGGAATAGGTGGAGTCCTTGAGCCTATTCAAGCTTCACCTGTCATTATAGAAGATAATTGCTTTATTGGAGCACGTAGCGAGGTAGCCGAGGGTGTGGTAGTGAGAGAAGGATCAGTCCTTGGCATGGGTGTGTTTATTGGAGCGTCAACAAAGATTATTGATAGAGAAACTAGCGAGGTATTTTATGGCGAAGTGCCACCTTATTCTGTAGTGATACCAGGGTCTATTCCATCTAAAAATAACATTTCAACCTATTGTGCAGTTATAGTAAAAAAAGTGGATAAAAAGACGAGATCGAAAGTCTCTATAAATGAAATATTGAGGGATTAAACTATCTCACTGCTTGTCGTCACTTTTTTTATCATTATTACTAACCACAGTAATGGCATACGCACATAACTCTGAGAAAGAGACTCCATTTTCTTGAGATAGTTTATGTAATTTTTGTAGACTTTCTTTTACTTTATTAGGGATATTCCCTCCACGTTCTTTTACAAGCCAGGAATCTTGATGATGAATTGGATGAGCATCACTCTTTGGATTTCCTATGTATATTGCAAAAAGTGAACTTTGCCCTTTGAAGTCACATTGTACAGTAAATTTTTTTATAGATTCGGCCATTTAAAGACCTCTACTTTTCTTTTTGGTCGATTTTATAGCAGGTGGAAGAGGTGGTTTCTTTATAAAATCTTGTCTATTGACAACACTTTCTTTACCTTCCAAAGCTCGGCGAACATCAGCTCTTCTTAATTGCGACTCTTTTGCTACCTTCATTCCATGCTTTGCCATAATATTAGCATATGCTAGTACTTTTTTTACCAATGCTAGATCACCATCTAGCATTTGAACTAGCACTTGAAACACTTCCGCTAAAGTTAGTCCATCAGCATTTATAACCTTGTTTTCTATAAAATTGACAGCTTCTTCAAATTTGTATTCAATACTATCATCTTGAGGTATAAGGGCAACATAATCGGTGTTTTTGTCGTCCATAACTGAAGCACTATTAATCACAAACTTGAGTTTATACTATATATATAAATACTCTACTATTTTATATTATGGCACGCTATAGTTAAACATTTATTAATAACATGCTCACTTATATACACGAATTAATTGACAAAAGTCAAGGATCAATATCCATCAGTGATTTCATAAATGCCGTTTTGTACCATGAAAAATACGGCTATTATACGAGTAGATTACCACTTGGTAAGGATGGTGATTTTACTACTGCACCTGAGATCAGCCAATTATTTGGTGAAGTAATTGCAGTTTGGATAATGCATACATGGGAAAAATTAGGAAAGCCATCAAAATTTTCTCTAGTTGAACTTGGGCCAGGTAAAGGAACACTGATTCACGATATAATAAGAGTCACTAGAAAATACAGCAGCTTTTTTAATTCAATGTTGATCCACTTAGTTGAAATAAGCCCTACTTTACGGAAGATACAAAAGGAAAAATTAAAAGGCTTAGGTGTTAATTGGCACAAAGATATTGACAACCTACCAGAACAACCAACCATTTTTTTAGCAAATGAGTTCTTTGATGCTCTTCCGATAGATCAGTTTGTATATCGTGATGAGGGGTGGTATGAAAATAGGGTGACAAAACAAGATGATGGCAGTCTCTTGGTGTCATGCCAGTGTGTAGTGCCCCTTCCTCGTCATCCCAGTGCCCCCTCTTTGTCATCCCAGTGCGTGACACTGGGATCCAGCAAAATTGATTGTAAACAAGCGCACTATGCAACATTTTCGATCAAAAAACTGGACTCCAGTGTCAGTTACTTTCATAACACCATCTGCAAGTCGTGCAGTTGTATACCAAGCGCTAGAATGACAAATGGAAAACTTTTTAATGGTGCAGTGGTGGAAATATGTTCGACTGGGGTTGAAATATTAAAAAAACTTGAAAAGAAGATACATAATAATAAAGGAGCTGCTTTGATTATAGATTACGGTTATGTATACCCCGCATATAAGAGCACTTTGCAATCGATAAAACAACATAAGTATGCTAATTTTCTTGAGAATGTTGGTAATAGTGATATTACTGCACTTGTGAACTTTCAAGCATTAAAAGATTCATTAAAACACGTAGATTGCGAGATTTTAACTCAAAGAGAATTTTTGTATCTTTTTGGCATAAAAGAAAGAACCCAGGCTTTAATGAAAAGCGCAAATGATGAACAAAAGAATAGGATCTTTAGTGAATTCTTAAGGTTGACTGAAAATATGGGCACTCTTTTTAAAGCAATGCTATTGATAGCATAGCTAAAGTAATTTATGTTATTGGGTAAGTTAAAAATATGATATAAATGAGATAGGAGGGAGCTACTCACTATAGGAATAGAGTTGTGCGCGCGACCTAGGGTTTTATACCATTCTAGAGGTGATATGCGGAAAAGGGGGGATTCGAACCCCCGACATATTTTCATATGTGCACGCTTTCCAAGCGTGTGCTTTAGACCACTCAGCCACCTTTCCATGCTTATTCATAATATTGAAAATTGTACTGCTAAACAATATAAAAACCTGAGACCTGCTGCGAATCAAGCGATAAAAAAAGGAAAGGAGGGTGACTAAAATCAAGGTTAACTAAAAGGCGTGCTTAAGATTTACAATACCAGCAATAATATTGAACCTCAGGTTATATTTTTTCTGAAAATTGCGATAAACATTCGACATAATCTTAAATATCTTTATCTCTCGGATCTTGTTTTCTACTCTCATTCTAAATGATGCTAATCTTCTATTATGCTCTGGAGTTAATGGCTTTTTACGATACTTTTTATATGGAATTATAACATTGCTTTGCAATTTTTGCCAACCTTGATATCCAGAATCGGCATGTTTTATGCTATCAAGTGGTAAATATTTTTCTTGTTTCCTTATGCGGAAATCACTAATTCTACCACGGTATGACTTTGACACTGATAAAATTCTTCCTCCTTCTTCGATAATAATCTCAGTTTTCATAGTGTTGGTTCTTTTTTTCCTGAATATGATTTCTTCCGTTTTTTACTATCTTCTGGTCTCTGTATTTGCTGTTCTGTAACATCAGCCAAAATCTTCAGTATTTTTTCTGGCGTCATACTTCTATCTTTTGTTATAGTCACTTTTTTGGCGAGTAATGGCTCTATTCTCTTAAGTAACCTACATACATTTGCGTTGTGTACATTGAATAGGCATCCTAAAAATCTATGTGTTATGTAAGTGCGATAGTACAAAATTACGCAAAACAACTTATCTTCCAGAGTTGGTAGTTTTGATCTTCTACCATGACACTTTTTCTGTTTTTCCCATCCAGACCTCACTTTTTCCACTACTTTTTCGAACTCCTCTATAGTTAAACCTGTTATATTACGAAAGTTTCTTGGGTATTTTTTCATATTATAGTAACTAAAGCTCATTTTTTTTCCTTACTTGATCTGCTTATTCTTCTTCTACCTCTCTCACATCATTTTTTCAATCACCTTTTTCAGCAGGTCTTTAGATGTACAGTCCCAGAGTGTGATGGTAAGGATTTAGTATAAACAATTCAGGAGCACTGAGAACATATAAATTCAAAAGGAGTAAGACCATTACAGGTATAATGCAGGAAGTCTAATAGCGCAGCAACACGGAACCCCAAGTCAGGCCTGCACCTATTGCAATCAGCAGTACCAGATTTCCTGATTTTATTTTTGATTCTTGTATTGCATAGTCTAAAGCCAGTGGAATTGACGCTGCTGAGGTGTTTGCATGCTTATCAACGGTATTAATCACTTTCTCTATAGGAAAATCTAATTTCTTTACTACTGCTTCAATAATACGAATGTTTGCTTGATGGGGAATTAACCAGTCAATATCAGTGATTTTCAAATTATTGCATCTTAGTGTTCCCTCTACTGAGGCTGTTAACTTATCCACTGCATGTTTAAACACTTCTCTTCCATTCATGCATATTTTTCCAGAATCATCAGTAGAGGATACCCCTCCGTTCGTACATAATATGTTCACATTGCCATCAGAGTGTAAGTTCGTTGATATGATGCCGCTGCTACCCATTTCCGATTTTATTATCACTGCACCAGCACCATCACCAAAGAGTACACAAGTTGACCTATCTTCCCAGTCAACAATCCTAGACATTATTTCAGCACCAATAACGAGCGCATATTTAATTTTATTGTTAGATTTTATGAGCGAATCAGCAACTGTAACTGCATATATAAAACCAGAGCATGCTGCTTGTACATCAAAAGAAAATGCGTTTTTACATTTTAACTTACTTTGTACAATCGTTGCACAGCTAGGAAAAGTTTTATCAGGAGTTGTTGTGGCAACTATAATCAAGTCAATTTCACCCACTGAAATTTTAGCTTTTTCTATAGCACTTTTTGCTGCATTTACAGCTAGATCTGACGTTAATTCTCCTTCATCTGCTATATGCCTTTGAACTATTCCTGTTCTCTGCCTTATCCATTCATCGCTTGTCTCAACTATCGATGCAATTTCGTTGTTACTCAACGTTTTTCTTGGTAGGTAAGATCCAGTGCTTAATATGAAACTTTTATTCAATATGACTTACCCCGTTAATTATCTTTTGATTTAAATTTTCACTAATTGCATTTACTGCAAATTTTATAGCATGAGCAAAAGAAATAGCATCAGAATTTCCATGACTTTTAATGATGATACCATTCAGCCCTAAAAACATAGCTCCACTTCTAATTTTGGGATTAAAACGCGTTAATGCTTTATTTAGTTTAGATTTTAACAATATACCAACAAGCATCTTTGTTGCCCATGAGCTCAGTACTTCCTGCTTTATTAGATTGATAAAAGTACTAGCGGTTGCCTCAGCTGTTTTGAGCATTACATTGCCAACAAAACCATCAGCAACAATCACATCTATATTACCCTCTAAAAATTCACTTGCCTCTATATACCCTTTGAAATTAATGCCTGGAGCGTTTTTAAGCAACTCAAAAGCGCCGCGTACTGAGTCAGTGCCTTTAACTTCTTCTGTGCCGATATTGAGCAAAGCAACCTCAGGATTGTCAATTTTTAGCGCTACTTTTGCAAATATGCTTCCCATTAATGCAAATTGGAATAACAAATCGGCATTACAATCGACATTTGCACCAAGGTCAAGCAAAGCGAAGCTTTTTGTCTTAGTTGGACAGATAGAGACAATAGCAGGACGATAAATATTTGGTAATGTTCCTAAAATAAATCTGGAAATTGCCATCAACGCCCCGGTGTTGCCTGAAGATACCACTCCGAAAGCTTTACCTTCTTTCACTGCAACAATTGCAGCTTTCATACTTGAGTCTTTACGATGTCTCAGCGCAAAAGATGGCTTATCATTTGCAAGGACATTGTCAGAACAATGAGTAAATTCAGAATTGTTACTTACTTTTTTATATTTCAAAAGCAAAGGAGATACTTCTTCCTTATCTCCATAAATATGAAAAAAAACTTTAATTCCTGGGTCAACAAGATTATCCAAAAAAAAACCAGCACCCTGAATTATGGAAAGAGGTGCAAAATCGCCCCCCATAGCGTCAAGTGCAATAACTATGTGATTATTGACCGTAGGTAACATACCATAATAGTCATTCTGCCTGTTGCTTAATAAAAACCCGTTTTCCTTTGTAACTGCCATCGACCGCTACATTGTGAGGCAACATGAATTCCCCAGTTGTTGAACATACCACAACATTCTTAGGCTTAATAACATGATGAGAACGATGCATATCACGCCTTGACTTTGATTTTTTTCTTTTTGGAACTGCCAAAATTTCCTCCATTTTACTACAAAATACAATACATTAGTAACATGTTTTTTACAAGAAGTAAACAGGGATAGTAAAATAAGTAAGGTTTGCTTATGTAATTGAGTCCTATGGATTTTAAATTAAAACATCAAGTATATTGAACTTAAAACATATCTCAGCTATACTTTGCGATAAAGTTAATAAAAATTTTAATAAAATCAGTAACTCTAGCTAAAATGAATACAAAGTGAGCTTTTTTGATATAAATAGTGTTAGAATAATTGGTAGGTACTTTATCAATTTTTTGTTAAGGCTTGGTAGTGCATTCATATTTTTTATTCAATCTCTATACCACTGCTTCGTACCACCATATTATTTTAGCAACGTAGCAAGACAAATTATAGAGATAGGCTTTTTCTCTCTGCCAATTGTTGGGCTCACTGGAGTTTTTATAGGAGCGGCGATAGTTTTACAAAGTAGCTTGAGTGACCCATTAATTAACCAAGAACAGATAATACCCAAACTTGTTACGATCACTATCATTAAAGAGTTAGGACCAGTTTTGATCAGCTTAATAATGGTAGGAAAGATTGGATCATCAGTTGCAGCAGAAATTGGTACAATGCGCATCACCGAGCAAATAGATGCCCTTACAACTTTGAACATCAATCCTTTCAAATATTTAATTGCACCAAGGATTTTAGCGTCAATCATAGTATTTCCCATACTTATAGTATGTGCAGATCTAATAGGAATATTTGGAGGGTATGTCACTGCAGTCTTCGAATTTAACCACAATCTAAATATATACATTAAATACACAACTCAGTTCTTTAATATGTACGATTTTATTGTTGGGCTAATAAAAGCAATTGCTTTTGGCGCCATAATTTCTGTTTCAAGTTGCTATTACGGTTACCATTGCAAAGAAGGTGCACGAGGAGTAGGTGTTGCTACAACATCAACTGTTGTTTTATCGTCCATACTGATCATTTTAGCAAACTACATGATTACTTTGATACATGCGTAACCCCATAATATCAATATTGAACTTAAGCTTATCTTTTGATGATAGGACAGTACTAAAAGATCTAAGTTTTGATATATTAAAAGGGGAATCATTAGTCATACTTGGCGGCTCAGGAAGTGGCAAATCTGTACTAACAAAAACAATTATTGGCTTGCTTGCTCCAGACTCAGGGTCTGTTAAAATAAATAGCAAAAGCAAAAATAAATTTGGGGGTTTATTTCAAAATTCCGCTTTACTTGACTACGTTACAGTGTGGGAAAATATATCTTTTAATTATAAAAAGCGCTTTAATATCAGCAAAAAGGAGGCAAAACAGCTAGCAATTGAGAAGTTGAATGATGTTGGACTGGAGGAAAACATAGCAGATATGTTTCCAATAGAGCTATCAGGTGGAATGAAAAAAAGAGTGGCACTTGCAAGGGCGATTGCACACAATCCAGAAATCATTATTTTGGATGAACCAACTTCAGGATTGGACCCAATTATGTCAGATATAGTAAACGAGATAATAATAAAATTATCTAAAGACTTTAACCCTACAATTATCACGATTACACATGATATTCATAGCGCATTTAAAATAGCTGACAAAATAGCAGTATTATATGAAGGGGAAATCATTTCCCATGGAACTATTCAGGAAATACAAAATACTAATAACGAATATATAAAGAAATTCATTCGTTATATAAGGTAGCAGACATTGGAATTCGGATTTTTTCAAACTGGGTCCTATATAAGATGACAGAAATTGTTTGTATTAGCTATATTCAAAAGCTCTATTAGACCTGCTGCAAAAGGTGATTGAAAAAATGATGTGAGAGAGGTAGAAGAAGAATAAGCAGATCAAGTAAGGAAAAAAAATGAGCTTTAGTTACTATAATATGAAAAAACACCCAAGAAACTTTCGTAATATAACAGGTTTAACTATAGAGGAGTTCGAAAAAGTAGTGGAAAAAGTGAGGTCTGGATGGGAAAAACAGAAAAAGTGTCATGGTAGAAGATCAAAACTACCAACTCTGGAAGATAAAGACCTGCTGCGAATCAAGCGATAAAAAAAAGGAAAGGAGGGTGACTAAAATCAAGGTTAACTAAAAGGCGTGCTTAAGATTTACAATACCAGCAATAATATTGAACCTCAGGTTATATTTTTTCTGAAAATTGCGATAAACATTCGACATAATCTTAAATATCTTTATCTCTCGGATCTTGTTTTCTACTCTCATTCTAAATGATGCTAATCTTCTATTATGCTCTGGAGTTAATGGCTTTTTACGATACTTTTTATATGGAATTATAACATTGCTTTGCAATTTTTGCCAACCTTGATATCCAGAATCGGCATGTTTTATGCTATCAAGTGGTAAATATTTTTCTTGTTTCCTTATGCGGAAATCACTAATTCTACCACGGTATGACTTTGACACTGATAAAATTCTTCCTCCTTCTTCGATAATAATCTCAGTTTTCATAGTGTTGGTTCTTTTTTTCCTGAATATGATTTCTTCCGTTTTTTACTATCTTCTGGTCTCTGTATTTGCTGTTCTGTAACATCAGCCAAAATCTTCAGTATTTTTTCTGGCGTCATACTTCTATCTTTTGTTATAGTCACTTTTTTGGCGAGTAATGGCTCTATTCTCTTAAGTAACCTACATACATTTGCGTTGTGTACATTGAATAGGCATCCTAAAAATCTATGTGTTATGTAAGTGCGATAGTACAAAATTACGCAAAACAACTTATCTTCCAGAGTTGGTAGTTTTGATCTTCTACCATGACACTTTTTCTGTTTTTCGCATCCAGACCTCACTTTTTCCACTACTTTTTCGAACTCCTCTATAGTTAAACCTGTTATATTACGAAAGTTTCTTGGGTATTTTTTCATATTATAGTAACTAAAGCTCATTTTTTTCCTTACTTGATCTGCTTATTCTTCTTCTACCTCTCTCACATCATTTTTTCAATCACCTTTCTCAGCAGGTCTATAGAAGTATGACGCCAGAAAAAATACTGAAGATTTTGGCTGATGTTACAGAACAGCAAATACAGAGACCAGAAGATAGTAAAAAACGGAAGAAATCATATTCAGGAAAAAAAAGAACCAACACTATGAAAACTGAGATTATTATCGAAGAAGGAGGAAGAATTTTATCAGTGTCAAAGTCATACCGTGGTAGAATTAGTGATTTCCGCATAAGGAAACAAGAAAAATATTTACCACTTGATAGCATAAAACATGCCGATTCTGGATATCAAGGTTGGCAAAAATTGCAAAGCAATGTTATAATTCCATATAAAAAGTATCGTAAAAAGCCATTAACTCCAAAGCATAATAGAAGATTAGCATCATTTAGAATGAGAGTAGAAAACAAGATCCGAGAGATAAAGATATTTAAGATTATGTCGAATGTTTATCGCAATTTTCAGAAAAAATATAACCTGAGGTTCAATATTATTGCTGGTATTGTAAATCTTAAGCACGCCTTTTAGTTAACCTTGATTTTAGTCACCCTCCTTTCCTTTTTTTTATCGCTTGATTCGCAGCAGGTCTTATGTTATATAATATACTGTACAAGTATTAAATGAAGCAGTGTAATGAAAGACATTAGGGATAAGGTTATAGCTCTTGCAATAATTGGTGGTATAACAGGAGGTATTGCCAGTCTTGTGCTAAATTTAATAAAATTAATAGGGATGATTATTAGTTTTGTACTAAGTTTTATGGAAGTTGCTGCTGGTTTTGTACTAAGCTTAGTAGGCCTAAAGGTAGCTTTGGCTTGTCTTGCGCTAGGCTTAATTGGAGCTATTGTCATTGATAGGCAAACCAGCTCATCACCTTCGATCAAAAAGATAATTGTTCCGCCTATTATTGTTTGTGGAATAATTTTAATAGGGCACATTGCTGACTTTGTGTTGAACTTTATTAGTTCGTCACCTTTGATTATGGGAGGAACGATTGGTTTTATATATCCAGCACTGTCTACAATTTTGTTCTCATTTGCAGTTTTATCGTATAATTCTAATGAGGAAGACAAAGCCTTCGATGGAATCTTTCAAAATAGTAAAACATTTTTCATAAAATTAGGTATTGTGACAGTAATCGGTACAGCAGTTGGAATTGGTCTTGGTGCTGCTGTTAGTGCTATTTTCCCTAATGTCATGCTTGGAATGTGGTCGATAGCTTTAGCAAGCACAGCAATAGGAGCAATAGTATTCCCAATAGAAATTTTTACTGCTGAACTTATTACCCTGTCTGCAATTAAAAAATTAGAAACCTTCACTGCATTTGTGGTAAATAAAGTAACCAAACGTTTTTCTTCAAAAGAAAGTGAACCAAGTGAGCAATTAAGTGGAGCAGAAGTGCTTAAAGCTTTAGGAGACTTACCTTACATCTTACCTTCCACGCCTGTGGACAAAAAAAATAAACCAAGTGAGTCGTTAAATGAAACAGAGGTACTGAAAGCTTTAGGGGACTTACCTTACGTCATCTAGTTTTTCTGCTGCATTTTCAACTCCGTAGTTATTGAAGTGACAGTAAGGCCTTGCACACAGAATTAGAGTTGCGAAGACGTAAATGTTATGTATAACATAAAAAAGTATTAATCTGGAGATAGTATGACCGGGATAGGGGTGACAACAACAAGTTTTGAAGAAAGTGTAAAAGTAGAAACTGCAGAGCAGAAAATAATGAAAGATACAACACAAATAAAACACTCTGTTGAATTTCTAAGTGGTGCGAGTAGTAATAGCACTATTAAAGGGATTTTAGAGAAGATTGAAGAAAAAATAAAGGGATCTCAGCCTCTGGATAATGTCAATGTCAACACTGATGAAGTAGATGCTGAAATTAAAATAGAATCTGGTGAAAAAGATGATGTATACAACATTAAATTTACAGATATTAAAATTAAACAAGTTCAAACTCAAGATAAGAAACAAAATGAAGAATTAGCTGCGTTAAATACACTTAAGAAAGTGCGGTTGTTTGCACACAGGAAGGAGGTGGATGGCAAAGAAGAATATAAATTTGGAGTAAAGTTTGGTAAAGATGGAGAAGAATTTACCATAGGTGGAGATAATGAAAAGTTACCATATAAATCACAAGTAAGTGCACTAGAAGATGGTTTTGATAAGAATTTAGCATTAATTGCAACAGCAACAGGATCTGGTAAAACCATAACAAAACTCATGTTTGCTCTTGTAGCAAAATTACGTGGAATGGATGTTGTATCGGTTAATCCCCGTGCTGACTTGGTAGGGCAAGAATATGAAGAGCAAAAAGGAGCCGTATCAAAACTAGGTGATATTAACTATGATAATTCTTACAAAAAAGAATACAAACACAATGTGGTAAGTCTAGAGGCTTTCTTTAATAGCTCAAATGAAATATTAGATTTTAGTAAATTTTCCAAGCTGCTGAAAGATGAAAAGGCGGAAGATGAGGAATTTAAGGTAGATTTAAAAAACAAAGAAATAACAATTGGTGGAAATATCACGATCTATAAAGATTACTATACGATTGGGGGCAAGGAATACAAAGAAAGTATTTTTAATGACCGCAATTTACTTTTAATGCTTGATGAAGTGCAGGATATGGTTGACAAGGGAGAAGCATATTATAAAACAACCCAGCTTTTGCTATTGCTTGCACATTGGAAAAAAATAAACCTGGTAATAACAACGGCAACTCCTCCTGTTTGGATGAAGGGCTACATAAAAGAGGAAGAAAAAAAGGGAAGAGCGCATATTGAAAGTCAATCGTTGCAGCAAAAAATTAAGTTGGGTATTGGCGCGAGGATTGATGTTAAAGTTAGTAATAATGTAGAAGATAGTGGTTTTGTTAGCAAGTATGTAGAATACCATAATAAGGAATTATTGGAAAGACGACCTGAAGATGATGAATATTATTACAATCCCAAGAAGGACAGTTCTAATATAGAGGAAGAGATAAGGAAGTGCATCATATGGAATATGCAGAGTGTACGCAATAGAATGACTCTTGCTTGCATGGATTCTGATCAAGCTCAGAAGCAGTTGAAGGAGTGTTTGTGGAAAGAGAAAAAAAGTTCAGAGATGGGGGAATTTCTTGACAAGAGTAAGTTAGGTGATTCAACCAGTACAGTAAAGGAAAAACTTTTAGGTCAATTTGGTAAAGAGAATGAAGAAGCAATTGATAAAGTTCTCATAGGCTTTGACTGTAAGGGTAGCATTGTTGATAGTGGTACATTTGCTGTAGAGCATGGGATTATTAACAATGTCATATCGTGCATAACACAGGATAAACTAGATAAAGATAAATTCGAAGATAGGCTGAGTGAGCTCGATAATCAACGGTTCTCAAATATAGAATTATTTAGAGAAAAAGTTAAAAAGGCTATCGCAAAACTTAATGATCAGGAAGCTCATAAAAAGATAGAGGAATATGTTAAAGGTCTAAATATTGACAATTGTTTATATGAATGCGATATAAGATCAGCAATGAAAACTGTATGGGAGGTATTAAAGGACGATAGCAATAAGGACAGGCTAAATGAATTGCTAGACAATCATAATCTCAGCAAAGAAATTCACGGAATGATGCCACCTGACTTGGGTTCCATATTCAATAAAGATATTCTAGATATTCTTGAGAAAAATAGAAGTGCTTTTTTTAGATACCTCAAAGAGCACTATGAAACAGGTGGAATGTTGGCGAAAATAGAATGGAAGTGTAACACACTGTATCAAGAGTATGAAAAAGCAAAGGATGATGCAGATAAATATAAGAGAGAAACACTGAAGCCAGCTAAGGGGGAGTTTGAGGAAGCAGAGAGAAAACATAACGCATGTGAAAGAAGAATAAAAGAGTTAAAAAAGGGGATAGAAAAAGCGAAAGGTGCGGATCGAAATAAAATTGAGGAGATGAGAAAAGAGTTACGAGAAGCTGAAGGAAAACTGGGAGGTTTATGGGACAAAAAGAAGGAAACAGAAGAGAATAAGAATGCTTGTCAAACTACATATAATGGTAAAGAAGAAAAGGCAAAAGAAAAGGGGCAAGACTTAATTACTGCATTTAGAAAAATTACAACAGAGTTTGAAAGTGATGAAAAGTATCCGTTAAGGAGATTACGAAAAGTTTGTGAAAAGTTATCTGTCTACGAGGCTAAGGGTAAAGATGAATGCGCTGGCGATAAATTATCAAAGGTAGGCCTTGTTGGGTATTATTTCAATTGGGAAAGGAAATCGGGTTATAATAATCAAGTACTGCATAACGTTCTTATGAGAGAGACGGTGGAGGATAATATAGAAAATAAGAAGCAGTGCGTAGGTAGGGGAGGTAGGAAGAATGGGCCTATTATATCGTTATCTTATGTTGATTTTGCAAAGGTCAAGAGTCCTGATAAAGTAAAGGGTCAGCTAATAGATAGTGATCCCTTTGACTCTCTTAAGGAAGTGAAGCATAAAACTGATACGAAGAAGTACGCTGAAAGGATAGTTAAAGAGATCGAGAAAGTTGTTGATTCTAAGTATCCAAAAAAAGAGGTTGCAGGAACTAAGGAAGAAATTAAGTTTATTAATGAGGAAGTATACGATGCACTGATTAAAGGTACTTTTGAGTGTATTTTAGGTGTGCGTAAAGAAATTTATAACCGTAGTGGGTACAGTGTTGAAGCAAATGAATGCTTTTATCAGGTTTTAAAGTCTGCAACTTCTACTTTGAAAAAACAACTTGATCAAAAAGGAATAGTAGTAGGTGATTGTGAAATTGAGCTTGGAATTAAAATTCTTGAAAACAAAATAGGTGATCCGTTGGAAAAACATGAGAACTCTTCACGTAACATCACGCGTAAACAAGAAGAAAAAGATAAGGTTAGTAACAAACTGAAGATAGAAGGTAATTTTTTAAAGGTTATTATCATCAAATTTTGTACTTTAGTATTACGTTTGTGGTATTGGAGATTTACCCTTGACAAGTCACAAGTGGAAGAAGTTTTAAAGAAAGAAGATAAGCTTACTTTCAAAGAAAGAGTTGGCCTTATCAGGGAAGAAAATAAGATTCAAAAGGAAGAAGCAGCTTTACAGAAGGTACATGATAAACAGGAGAGCGAAATGGAAGATTTCAAGAAAGAAAAGATAGATCTTCAAAAGCAGTATAATAAAATGCATCAATTCATAGAAATAAAGGCAATCAAAGGTAATGTGGAACACAGGGAAATAACAAAAGAATACAAAGAGAGAACAAAAACAAAACAACTTAAATACATTGAATCAGAGTTAAAAGAAGTGCAAAGTCGTTTGGGTAAAAACAAAAAGGATGTGGATATGTTTAATGAGCTCAATAGTAGTACAATCGGCATAACAGAATTAGAAAATAATATGAATTCTCTAAGAAAGGAATTAGAAGAAATTGTTTATAAACACCAACAATTAGCTGAAATTAAAAAGATTTTAGTAGGTCTGAGAAAGGGTATTATAGGAAATTTTTCAGAAGATGGTCAGAAATCATTGAAAGACAGAATGAGACAGATAACAGAAAGTTTGCACAGCGGTAAGTTAATGGGTAGTACTGATAAAGATAAGATAAAAAGTCAAATTAATGGTCTATACGCTGCAGGCAAAAGTGAAGAGCAAAATAATAAATTAGCTCAAGACATATTTGAACAGCTATTAAATTATATGGAGAAGGCCAGTAAGACTTCAGTGTGCCCGAAAGGTACAGAAGAAGGTAGAACTAAATTTGAGAAGTTGTATAATACAATAAATCATAAAATTAAGGGTCTCAAAGATACAGATCTTGCCGATAAAGCGCTGCAGTGCAATCTTGGTGATGTTGAAAGTTTGCTCACGTATTTTGATGAATTTGCAGATGAGAAGAAAAAGATAGAAGAATGGCAGGAGAAAAAAATCAATTAGAAGGTGAAAAAACTGAGTTATCCGATGATGCAAGACTAACGGATATTTGCAGAAGATTGAAAGTATTTGAAAGTATTAATAAGAATTATGATGTAAGAAGGATTATGTGGCTAGGTATGGTACTTACTGAATTCTTGCCAAAGCTAAATGAAAAGGATCTTGATCTCAAGATGGAGTATATCAACTCCCCTCTTTTCTTAGAACTCTTTACTAATATCGTGGCACCACTTGCTAATGATGGAAATCTCAAAATAGCACTTGATATATTTGATAAGAGTAGCAATAGTTCAAAAGATGGTGCAGGCAAAATCTATAAATTTTATCAAAGTTTATTAAATAAGGATGAGAGTTTTATAAGAGACAACATTGATAATGTGTTAACGAATACAGCTCAATTGTGTGTATTAATTGTATTTACAAAGTTCAGTCATCACGCTAACGCTTTTAGCAAGGATCTTGAGCTTATAAGCTCTTTAACATTTGGTATAGTTAATCCAATAGAGCTGTTCGTTAACAATAACACTTCTGATACTACTAACAATGAGCAAAAAATATATTACAAGATATTGCGAAACGATTTTTCTCAAGAAACTCAACTACAAAAGAAGCATTCAACCATCTAAAGAAACATAACCCTATGAGCACTGGAATTCGTGGTGATCAATTCAATACTGGAACAACTATGTTTTCAACGCTTAATGTAATAATGAGAGGGTTAGCTGTTGCGGCGGATTACACAGCTCATAGTGGAGATAATCAAAATAGCATGTCAGAAAAGGCACTTGGGTTCTTTGGCGATAGTAGTATTAGAAGAGCGGAAGAAGAAACTGCAAGATTAGGTAAAGGTGTACATAAAGAGGTTGCAGAAAAATATATTTATGAATATTTGAGGATATTGAGAGCAGGATTAAATGGTCGTAATTACTGTATATCTCAGCAGCCTGGTGATTTACCAAAAGCTTTGCTTAACACTTGCCATATTCAAAAATTATCGGAAGATTATAAGAAAGCATCACAAGGCCCATTTCCTGCAAGTTTAATAGCTTCTCCAGATATTGAAAGTTTAGATAGAGTTCAAGCAGGGGTTAAGTTGGGTGGGTAAAGTAAGAACTTAAAAGATCAAGGTTCTCAATAACCTACCTAAAATCACTCTGGTTAAGAGTTGCAAGAGCTATTGTAGATCTTGTGAAAAGCGAGGAAGTCGTACATTGCTGAAGTGCGAAATTACAGAATTCTTCTCTGCTAGAAATTTTTGGCTCTTGTGTAGCAGTTTCTTTTGGAGCAGTGGTCTTCCAATTTTTGAATTTTCTAGCAATAGCTTTCCCTATCTTTTTCATAATCTCTATTAAAATTTGTTGTATTTAATGTGCGTAATTTAACCGTAGAACTTCTCCAACTGTTCACTCCACAGCATCGTTATTTCCCTTAAATCAACTAACCTCAAATTACTTGGTTGCCTCCCATTTACTATGTCTTCCTTAATCTTTGGAGCCAGATAATTTAATCTCAAGATTTGCTGTATTCTTCTCATGCTTATCTTAATTTTAGTGCTCAGCTCCTTCACACTTCTATATTTTCCTGCCTCCAGTTGACGTTTCCACAGATGAGCCCTTACCACTGCTTTCAGTAGCGCATTTCCCTTCTGGCTGTGCACTTCGTTGCTTTCTTTTTTAACTACATTGGTATAAATTTTTCTCTGACTCAGGACACACCCCTATAGGTAAACTTTTCACCGCTAGTAATAGCAGAAAGAAATTGGTGGTCTATGAGACTATTTCTTCTTGAGTTGTTCAATTTCATCTTTAGGAAGACCTGTAGATTCAGCTACTAGGTCAACAGATACTCCAACCTTAAGTAAGTTTTTTGCCACTTCAATTTTTCCTTCAATTTTTCCTTCATTAAATTTCTGGTTGAGGCAAGATACGTTATCATCCTCATTTTTCTTAGCTTGTCGATATATATCACGTTCTTCCCTAGTCCAATTATACTCTATCAACTCGTTATAAGCTCTGCCAATAATCTCGTCACTTCCTACTATTTTCTTTAGATCCTCTTCACTAGTCTCACTTGCATACTTAAAGAAATATATCCATTTTTCAACTATGCTTTCTAGTTGATCCTCTTTTGTCTTTGGAAATTTCGGTAGTTCTATGAAAGTAAAACTAAAGTCCTTCAAGTCATGCTCGTGAGTAACCTTATCAAGAGTAACGTGATCTGATTTGTAGGCTGCTTTTTTAGGAAACAGAACAAAATCAGTGATGGCAATGAAGATAACTTCTTTAAGTTCATGATATTTGTCACCTATGCCAGCTTGGCTAAAATAAGCTCCAGCAGCATAGTATTGTGCGCGTTTTTCAAAGCCAGTCGTTCTCGCAACCTGCATCTCGCATATAAATTGAACACCTGCAGAATCTCTACAGAGTACATCGACAATACTCTCCTTTTTAGCGGTAATGTCGGGATTTTGAATGGGGCTTAGGAACTGCACATTCTTTATTTTAGCTTCACCTGTTAGGTTTAGGACATCGTTGAGAAAATGAATGAGAATATCTTTATTTTTCTCAGTACCGAAGATGCGCCTAAAGGCATAATTATTTTTTGGATCTAAAAACTTTGACAAACCCATAACAAATTTTCTTCAAAAGTATTAATAATTATACTCTATTCTATTCAAATATTCAACCTCTTTATTTTTAAATCCTCTTTTTTTAACTTTGGGCTTGTTAAAGAAAAAAACGACTGTCAGAGATGGGCTGAGATCGCATTCCCTACTTTAACATATCTTTTTATAACCACCTCTGTAACATGCCTTGAAAGACCAGAATCAAGTTTTTTTGCCAATACCTTTTTTCAGTGCTCTCATTTTGTTGCTTTTATAAACGTTAATCCATAAAATTTCTCCAACTGTTCACCCCACAGCATCGGTATTTCCCTTAAATCAGCTAGCCTCAAATTACTTGGTTGCCTCCCATTTACTATGTCTTCCTTAATCTTTGGAGCCAGATAATTTAACCTCAAGATTTGCTGTATTCTTCTCATGCTTATCTTAATTTTAACGCTTAGCTCCTTCACACTTCTATATTTTCCTTCTTCTAACTGCCGTTTCCACAGATGGGCTTTTACCACTGCTTTCAGTAGCGCATTATTCGTTTTCCCTTCTGGTTCTACCACCATGCATTTATTTCCTTTCTTCTTTAAATTCATTGCTATAAATGTCTCCTCTGACTCAGAATGCACCTCTATTCCATCTTCTTTTACCATTACTCCCTCTATTAATTTCTTCACCACTTCTTTCTGTTTTCCAGGGCTTAAATTTTTCCATTCTTCTGCTTTTTCTTGCCAATTTTTGTATAGACGTTCGGCTCTTCTCATTACTTCTTTTTCTACTTCTCCTGCTACTATATTCCGACTCTTTGACGCACAGCTTTTTCCAACTAAATGATTGTTGCATACGTAATATCTATACCTTTTATTTTCCTTTTTTGCATAGGTCAGCGTCATGTTTACTTCACAGCTCTTACACTTAATTATTCCCCTAAGCAGCGCTTCCTCATATTTTGCTTTTCTATATGGCTGATCCTTTATCAACTCTTGCGCTTTTTGCCATTTTTCTTCTTCTATTATTGCTTCATGCTTTCCTTCATATTGCCTCTCATAATGCCTTATCTTACCCATATATGTAGGGTTTGTTATTATTCTCCTTACCGTCGCTTTTTTAAAGATATCTGATTTTGCTTTCGTTCGGTACCCTTGGCTATTTAACTCCCTTGCTAATCCTGCCATCGATTTTAGCTCCATATACCTCTCAAATATATGTTTCACCGTCTTTACTTCTTTCTCATTTATTATTAATTCTTTATCTTTTTCATCATACCCCAGTGGCAAAGTTCCACCCATCCACAACCCTTGCTCTTTTGATGTTGCTATTTTGTTTTTTACTCTCTCTACTATCATTTCTCTTTCTAGTTGCGCTGCTCCTGATAACACTGTTTGTACAAACTTCCCCATTGGCGTATTATTGTCAAATATTTGTGTTACTGCTACAAAACTTATCCGGTGCCTTCTAAAAAATGACGTTACTTCTATGCAGTCCTTTGTTTCTCTTGATAACCTATCGAGCGTATACACTACCACGCAGTCTTGTATCTTGTAAAAAGCATCTAATGTTTTAAGCTTAAGCATTAGATGGAGAAGGGAAGAACTCTGTCAGCGGTCTTAGATATAGAATCTGTGAGGTAGATAAGAGTTCCCTTCTCAAGAGTACAGGCTGGACGGTATCGTAGAAAAACCTAAATGGTTCTAATTCTGTATTCACAAGACTAGCCTTACTTTTCATTTTTAATGGTAACGTATATATGATCAACAACTTTTTAGGCATAGACGTATCGAAAGATCGCTTTGATGTTTTTCTCTCATTTATAAGCAAAAAAGGAAGACATGAAACTAGAAAAAGGAGTTTTAAAAACGAGGATTCTGGGTTTCAAGGTCTACTTAGCTTTCTACAAAAACATAATGTAGAAGAAGTAAAAGCCTGCATGGAGGCTACTGGTTGTTATAGCGAAGCTTTGGCTGAGTTTCTGCACAACGCTGGACATTTTGTTAGTGTTCTTATTGCATAAAATCTTATGCGAGGAGTAAGCTTATACGACAAAAAAATGATCAGACTGATGCAGAAATTATTGCTGATTATTGCCAAAGACAAGAACCAACTCGCTGGACACCACCTGCTCCTGAGTTAAAAAAATTGAAACATCTTTATCGTTGCTCGGCTGCATTAAAAGATGAATTGACATTAGTAAATAACCACCTAGAAAAAAAGAGAGGCTACCTAAAGAAGTTGCAAATGCTTGGGAAGACCTCGCAATCAACATAAGACCTGCTGAAAAAGGTGATTGAAAAAATGATGTGAGAGAGGTAGAAGAAGAATAAGCAGATCAAGTAAGAAAAAAAAATGAGCTTTAGTTACTATAATATGAAAAAATACCCAAGAAACTTTCGTAATATAACAGGTTTAACTATAGAGGAGTTCGAAAAAGTAGTGGAAAAAGTGAGGTCTGGATAGGAAAAACAGAAAAAGTGTCATGGTAGAAGATCAAAACTACCAACTCTGGAAGATAAGTTGTTTTGCGTAATTTTGTACTATCGCACTTACATAACACATAGATTTTTAGGATGCCTATTCAATGTACACAACGCAAATGTATGTAGGTTACTTAAGAGAATAGAGCCATTACTCGCCAAAAAAGTGACTATAACAAAAGATAGAAGTATGACGCCAGAAAAAATACTGAAGATTTTGGCTGATGTTACAGAACAGCAAATACAGAGACCAGAAGATAGTAAAAAACGGAAGAAATCATATTCAGGAAAAAAAAGAACCAACACTATGAAAACTGAGATTATTATCGAAGAAGGAGGAAGAATTTTATCAGTGTCAAAGTCATACCGTGGTAGAATTAGTGATTTCCGCATAAGGTGTAAAAGATAAGACTTAATCTGACAGACAAGAATTAACTGACAGAAGAATTGAGGTAGTTAAAACTAATATCAGTCTCTTGTTTAATGCTACTAATATTTTTCTGAAAAGCAATATGTTTGCTATCAAGAAAAGTCTGCATAGGTGTTTTTCCATAGCAGTACTTACCAGAGTGAGGTCTTGTATCATTATAAGAATGCAACCAACAATCAACATCAATCTGTAGATCTTCCAAAGAATTGTAGATTTTCTTTCTAAAGATAATATTGTAACACTCATCTTGCATAGTTCTATGAAATCTTTCACATATGCCATTAGTTTGTGGAGAGTTGGCTTTGGTTCTAGAATGGTCGATATTTTCGATTCCCAAATATAGCTGATAAGCGTGATTTTCTGGCTTGCCACAATATTCCGTACCCCTATCAGTTAGAATGCGTAATAATGGAATTTTCTGCTCATCAAAAAATGGAATAACCCTATCATTGAGAAGATCTTCAGCTGTAATAGCTGTTCTGTCCGTGTAAAGTTTAACCATTGCAACCCTGGAATAAGTGTCAACAAAAGTCTGCTGATAAATTCGCCCTATACCTTTGATATTGCCCACATAATAGGTATCTTGAGAACCCAAATAACCTGGATGTTGCGTCTCAATTTCACCATGAGCTTCCTTTTGTTCTTTCATTTTTTCTAAAGCTGCAAGTTGTTCTTCAGTTAAAATGATTCCGTCTTGAGCTACTTTTGTCTCTAGTGCTTTAAGTCTCTTTTTGAGAGTTTCAAGGTCATTTCTTAGCCATACAGACCTTACTCCTCCCTGAGAAATTATTATACCTCTTTTTCTCAGTTCATTTGCAGCTCTTTCTTGCCCATATGCTGGAAATTCTGTTGCTATACCAATCACTGTTCTTTCTATATTATCGGAAACTCTGTTCGCTAATAGCGGTTTTTTCTTACTTATTTCATGTAATGCTTCCTCTCCTCCATTTTCATATAACTCCTTAAATCGATAAAATGTATCTCTTGAGTATCCCATCACTTTACATGCTTGAGATACATTTCCTAGTTGTTTTGCTAGTTCTAATAACCCTAGCTTTGGTTTTAGTATTTTTGTTTGTATTGTACTCATTTCTAACACTCCTTTCTTTTATTATTTTATAACTTACTTTTTTAAAGTGTCAGATCAAGTCTTATTTAATACACATTAAGCACGATAAAGAAAATCATTCATAATCGCTATAGCAACTAGTGTAGACACTTGACGTTCCTTGTGATTTGATAAATAGAGGTTTTTATCTGACTTCACAACAAGGGCTTCTGGATGACTTTGAAAGTGAACATTACCATGCTTATCTTCAATAGCCTCTATTACCCCCTCACTGGAAAATGCTGCAACTTTATATCCAAGTAACTCCAATTTTCTTCTATTTTCTGGTGTATTACTTACTGCCCCTGAATGAGCATCTGGAAAATATGTTGAAAACCAGCCATTTTCATTAGGTATTAGGAATTTGGCTACTACTTCTGCTAAACGACTATTTGGAACGATCTTTATCTGCTGGAGAGGTACATCCTCTTTCTGTGGATTAGGTGTTGATTTTAAATGAGATCTTTGCTTCTCTTCATCACTCACAACACTCACTACTTCAATTCTCTTTGCATTCATTATGCCTTCACATATGCCAAGTAAATGAATTGCAGGGTTATCATCAACTATTTTTACAATTGCTTCAGTAACAAGCTGGCGATAAGGAGTGGGTGCTGAATGTAAATTATCCGGAATAAATATCCTATTTATTTTGTGCTCTTTAATGAATTGTGCAACTTCAACTTTTATTCGGTCTAATGTTAGCTTTTTTGCCAATGTTTCATCTTGTTTTGCGAGATTAAGTGACTCTGTCTGAATTTTTTTAAGGCTAATTATCTTATTATAATCAATCAGTACAGTCTTAACCCCAAAGTTATTAAACATCTCATAGATATTTTGAGATAGCCCAAGTTCATGTGCTTCTTCCGTTTTCAACAAACCAACAACTACGTCATTATTTACTGTATTTTCTGCCGTCAAGACAGTTGACGCTGGTTCTTCTTTTCTGGTTACATGTTGAGATGCCGGTTTTTTACTAACGCCAGCATAAGTAATATTGCTTAATAATAGAACTATAGTTAATAAGATCTTAAATACTTTATTATAATATTTATATACCATCTCCCTAATATTTATATTATGATATAGAGTATTTTATAACAAAAAGGCAAGTTTGCCACGAAAGAGAAAGTGGCCTGAGCAGGAATCGAACCAGCGACACAAGGATTTTCAGTCCTTTGCTCTACCAACTGAGCTATCAGGCCAACTGTATACTTTCATTTTTAGATAAAAAATGTTATTATGTCTATCAAAAGTTTTTAAAGTAGTTTATATAAAAATAAAGGATGAACATTAATAACAGAATAGGAATCTACCCTGGCACATTTGACCCTATAACTTTTGGGCATATTGACATAATCAAAAGAGCGTGTAAACTAGTCGATAAATTAATAATAGGAGTTGCAGAAAACGTTAATAAGCATATTGCCTTTGACACAAAGCTACGCACAAGCATGGCTGAAAGTGAAATCAAAGGGCTAGGAATTGATGCAGATGTTATATCTTTTAATGGGTTGCTAGTGAAGTTTGCCAAAGAGCAGAATGCTTCTGTTATTATAAGGGGACTCAGAGCAGTATCGGATTTTGATTACGAGTTTCAAATGAGTTGGGTAAATTATAAACTTCTTCCTGAAATCGAAACCATATTTCTTCCTGCTTCTGAAGATACTCAATTTATCTCATCAAGTTTTGTAAAGGAAATAGCAAGATTAGGGGAAGATGTTAGCAAATTTGTATCAAAAGGCGTTCAAAACGAATTGATTAACCTGAATAGGATAAAAAATGGAGAATAGTGCTTGTTGTTTTTTATTTCTGGATGGGTATATTCAATATATAAAATATTATAAGCTAAAGGAGTAGCATGTCAAAAGTGAGGGTTAATAATAGAAAAGTTTGTTGTCATGGTGATGAGAATGATGAGGGTTCCGGCCATCCATTAATATATTTAGATATGGGAGAAGAAGAGGAAATAGCCTGCCCTTATTGTGAAAAGACGTTTGTCCATGACTGTACTGTAGAAGCGGTTGGGGAGCTGACTAGGGATGAACTCTAATGGCACTTTATTTCTTCTGCAGACTTAGCTTATGTAAATGGCAATAAGAGGGGCAGTAAAAATGAAACTATCCATACGATCGAGCACTCCTCCATGGCCAGGTATCATACTTCCACTATCTTTAACACCGTAAGCTCTTTTAACAAGCGACTCAGTGAAATCGCCAAGTTGCGCTAGAATAGCGATTGCAAGGCCAATGATTGGAGAATAAAGAATTGAAAATAGACCAAAAAATATTGATCCAAAAATTGTGCACACTACTCCAGCTAAGATTGCACCAAGAAGTCCTGTCCAAGTTTTTCCAGGGCTAAGAATTGGGCAAATTTTAGCTCCACCAAAATTCTTGCCAAACAGGTAGGCAGTAACATCAATTCCCCAAATGGTTAAGACGAACCATACTAATGCATATTTTCCCTGTGGTAGATTATATAAATATATTAATGAGGCGCTTGGTAGCGCAATTAATAATAATGCAAAAACGTATAAAATTTTGTTTCCTTGGGTTAGATTATACCATTCAAAAGAAGATAAAACTGCTATCGAAAAAATTAATAGGTAAAACGATAAATCACTGAAATATGTAGCAAAAGAAAATATAAATAATATTATTATTGAGGACAATATTCTGACTATAAAATTATTATCTACCATATTTTTTCTCTCTTTTTGTATAATCTTCTAATGCTTTGCTCAAATCTTGACAAGAAAAATCAGGCCATAAAGTATCACAAAAATATAATTCAGCATAAGCTGCTTGCCATAATAAAAAATTGCTTAATCTTTTTTCGCCACCAGTGCGAATTAATAAATCCAATTTTGGCAAATCTTTAGTATATAGAAATTTTTCAAATTCCTCTTCTGATACATAAGCAATATTTTCTTTTATAATATTGCTTATAGCTTGTGTAATTTCTTGCTTTGCTCCATAACTGACTGCCACAGTGAGTAATAACCCATCGTTCTTATGTGTCATTTCTTCTGCTTTTTTAATTTGATCCAATATTTTACTGGATAACAGACTTAAATTGCCAATAAAATTCAACTTAATGTTACAGTTACAAATGAAATTGACTTTATCTTCATTAGTTAAAACGGAGTAAAATAAATCAAATAGACAGTCAGTTTCGTTTTTAGGTCTAAGCCAATTCTCCATAGAGAATGCATACAAAGTTAAGTAGGGTATGGTTAGGTCCGTACAATACTTGGCAATATCGTATGCAACTTCACTGCCCTTTTTATAACCATCAATTTTTACCTTTCCTTGATTGTTCGCCCATCTACCATTACCATCCATAATAATTGCTAAATGTTTCGGTAAAGATTCTTGATTCAACATTTAAAGTTCATCTAAACTACTCGATATCATTCCAGTACTTGACATATAACTGTGCAAACATTGTGATTTGGGACACTTGAAAGGTGTCATCCCAGTAGCCCTTTTTCCTGTCATCCCAGTGCGTGACACTGGGATCTAAGTATAAAAATATTTGCAAATTATGCAATGAACAACAGATTCTTAGAGCATATAATGTCCATGATGAAAATAAGATGGATCCCAGTGTCACGCACTGGGATGACAGGGAAAAAAGGCACTGGGATGACATGAAAGAGAACACTGGAATGACATCATTTACTGTATAATATTGTGCAATATTGCAACGTTCATACGGTTGTGTGCCTGCTACCTCCATGACACCCTTGCATGTAATTTTTTCTTTTTCACTACTGAAGGTTTCTTTCATATTACCTTAGTGATGCAATATATCCTTTTCTTTGATGGACAATTCACCATCAATCTTTTTTATATTATCATCAGTAGTATTTTGTATTTCCTTCTTAGCACCATGAAAATCATCTTCTGAGATCTCCTTATTTCCCTTCATTTTCTCTATTTCTTCCATAACATCTCTGCGTATATTTCTGATGGCAATCCGCGCATTTTCAGAAAACTGATGCAATAATTTTACTAATTTTTCACGGGTTTCTTGTGTTAAATCCGGAAGAGCTATACGTATGGTATTGCCCTCAACAACAGGATTTAAATTCAAGTTGGCATTTAATATAGCATTTTTCACTTCACCTACAACATTAATATCCCAAACTTTAATTGATAGGGTTTTGTTATCTATAACTGAAACGCCTGCAACCTGATTTAACTTTTGATGTCCACCATAGATATTTACAACTATACCATCAAGCAACGATGCGCTAGCTCTACCAGTGCGTACGCCTTTAATATCACCATGAAAGGACTGAATAGTTTTTAGCATTCTTTCTTTTGTTTTAGCTTTTATTTCATTTAACATAAATTACCTACTGTTTACAATCTGAAACTATAGTATAAGTACCTTGACCCTTAATAATATTGACTATTTTTTCTCCCTTCAAAGAAAAAACTATAATTGGAATAGAATTCTCACGAGCAAGTGAAATTGCTGATGCATCCATAACTTTTAAATCACGAGTCAATAAATCCGTGTAAGAAAGCCTATCATACATTACAGCATCCTCATTTTTTTTCGGATCAGCGGAGTATACACCATTTACTTGTGTACCCTTTAGAATAACATCACAATTCATTTCAACAGCACGTAAGGCTGCAGCTGTATCTGTAGTAAAAAATGGGTTGCCTGTGCCTGCTGCAAAAATTACCACTCTACCTTTTTCTAAATGACGAATAGCTTTCCTTCTTATGTAAGGTTCACATACAGTGGCCATGGGTATTGCAGATAATACCCTAGAAGCTACTAAATTTTTTTCTAAAAAGTTTTGTAAAATTAAAGCATTGATTATAGTTGCAAGCATTCCAATATAATCACTGCTTGCTCTTTCACAGCCACTTAAAGACGCAGATGCGCCACGAAAGATATTACCACCACCAACAACAATACATACCTGAACTCCAAGCCTGTTAACATCAGCTATATCTTTGCATAATTGGCTTATTATTCCCATATCATGGCCAAAAGACTGTGACCCCATCAAAGCTTCACCAGAGATCTTCAATAACACTCTAGAGTATTTTACTTTATCTGCTAAGGAAGACATTTCTTGCCATTTAGTTTGCACTGCCCAAAACAAGTAACTTGTAATCAGATAATTTAATAGCACTCACCTCGCTTGATTTTATAAAATCAGAAATCTTCATTTTATCATCTTTTATGAACTTTTGTTCTAGTAAAACAACTTCTTCATAGTACTTAGCCATTCGTCCATCTACTATTTTTTTTGCTACTTCTTCAGGTTTATTTAAGCTCCTTACTTGCTCTTCAATTATAGAACGTTCATTTTTCAACTTCATTTGATCTAAATCATCTATAGACAAAGCTTCAGGCTTCATAGCAACTATGTGCATCGCTATTTGTTTTCCAATTTCCTGTAACTTTGCCTTATCACCGGGTGATTGCAATGCAACTAAAGCGCCAGTTTTACCTAAACCACGTACATCACCGTGTACATAACCAGCAACAACTCCATCCTTAGTCTCTAGGTAACAAAGCTTGCTTAACTCTAACTTTTCACCAAGAACTGACGTACCATTCATAATAGCTTCCTGCACTGTGCCAATGCTTTCATACTTGGCATTTTTTAACTCATCAACACTGATACAGCGTTCTTGATGAGCAATTGATGCTAAATTTGAAACTAACTCTATAAATTTCTCATTCCTTGCAACAAAATCGGTTTCGCAATTGAGTTCAACCAATGCACCATAATTTTCAGTCAAACACATAGCAACGAGCCCATCTGAAGCTACTCTATCAGATTTTTTGTCAGCTTTAGCAAGACCTATTGTACGCAACTTATCAACGGCTTTCTTGATGTCACCATCACATTCTTCTAATGCTTTTTTACAGTCACTTAAGCCAAGCCCTGTCCTATCACGTAATTCCCTTATATTATCTGGATTCATCTTCATTTGTTACTACCTCCCTTTCTTCTTCTTTGTAAACTTTACTACGTTTCCTTTTAGTTTGCACAATACTATCTTCTTTTTCTTGAATAAACTCATCACCTTTTATGTTATCAATCTTAACTCCAGATCTTGCTAGACTAGACTCTATTCCAGCTAATATAGAGTCGGTAGCTAATTTACAATAGAGCTCTATTGATTTTCTTGAGTCATCATTTCCAGGTATTAGATAAGTAATATCATCTGGATCAGAATTAGTATCAAGTATTGCAACTATTGGGATTCCTAACTTTTTAGCCTCCTTAACCGCAATATGCTCTTTATTAGTATCAACGATGAATAAGATATCAGGAATTGCTCCCATTTCTCTAATACCACCAAGCGCCTTATCAAGCTTTTGCTTTTTCTTTTCAATGTTCCCCAATTCTTTCTTTGTTAAAATGCTATCCTCGTCATTTAATATTTTCTCATATTGCATCAAGGTTTTTATCGAAGAAGAAACAGTGCCCCAATTAGTAAGCATACCACCAAGCCATCGATGATTCACATAATATTGACCACAACGAATCGCTTCACTTGCAATAATATCAAAAGCTTGAAACTTTGTACCAACAAATAGAATGCGACCACCTTGAGATGCAACGTCATATAAAGCCTTCATGGCCACCTGTAGCAATGGTAATGTTTTTCGCAAGTCAATTATATGTATACGATTTTCTTGATGCACTCCATATATGTATGGAGCCATTTTTGCGTTCCAGCGACTAATTTTGTGACCAAAATGTACACCAGATTCGGCTAAATCACGCACAGTGACTTCAGGCAAACTTGCCATATTTATTCCTCCAAATAGTTTATCTTCCATGGCATAACCCTAATGGGACTACTTGTACAAGCCATGTGTGAAATTAAATTATTTACATAGTAATAGAAAAGACAGCAAAGCGCAAACAAAAAATATTGACAAAGGGCAACATGTTTATTAGCTTTAAAGTCGAAGCCCGAAAACGCTAAAAAGAAATTAGGGGGGTGTAGCTCAGTTGGTTAGAGCGCATGCCTGTCACGCATGAGGTCGTGAGTTCAAGTCTCATCACTCCCGCCATACTGGTTTTAGCATAATCTAAAATCCGCAACCGGTATTTAGAAACGTTTTCACCAGACTTGACATGGCATGGTATTGTAATTAATACTTAAATAGGTTTATTTTTATCATTAACAATTAGGATTAAATATGCTCATTTCTGAAGTTTTTGCAGCAGATGCAACTAGCAATGCATCAAGTATCGGCGCATCTTCTGCTAGTTTTATTCCATTGATTTTAATATTTGTGGTATTTTATTTTCTCATTATTCGTCCACAACACAAAAAACTAAAAGAACATAGAAAGATGATAGATCAAATAAAGCGTGGTGATACAGTCATTACTTCTGGCGGGATAATAGGTGAAGTTAATAAAGTTGATGAGGCAAATGCACAATTTATAATAGAAATAGCACCAAAAGTTGAGGTGAAAGTCCTAAAGTCCGCTATATCTGAAGTTTTAAACAAAGAAACTCAAAAAGTGGCAGCTAAACCAATTGAAAAAGGCAAAATCGAAAAGAGTGATGAAAAGAATAAAAATCAACCACCAGAGGAAAGTAAAAAGGGAAAAGATGATAAAGACAAAAATGCTGCATAACTTTAAAAGAAAGTTCATTTGGTGATCCATTTGTGTGCGGAATATTTGGTGTAGTAAGTAGCGGTGATTCAGTAATACCAACTTTACTAACTGGGTTGCAAAAATTGGAATATAGGGGGTATGATTCCTCAGGTATAGCAATCATAAATAACGAAGGCGAGATAGAAGTCAAAAAATCAGAAGGTAAAGTTAAAAGATTGTATGAAGTTGTTGATGAAAGCAAGATTTCTCACAGTACAGTTGGTATAGCACATACTCGCTGGGCTACACATGGAGTTCCAGGCCTTAAAAATGCTCATCCCATTCATACAAATAATGTTGTTGTTGCTCATAACGGCATAATTGAGAATTACAATCTGCTAAAAAAGGGTCTAGAAGAAAGGGGAATGTTATTCCATACTGATACTGACACAGAGATCATACCAAATATGCTAACCTTATATCTTGATGAAGGATTGTCGCCAGTTGATTCTCTATTTAAGTGTTTAAACAACTTACATGGCTCATTTGCCTTGGTCTTATTATTTGCAGAATATCCAGATGCCTTATTTGTTGCGAAGAGAAATTTGCCTTTAGCAATAGGCTATAACTGTAACACAGTGTTTGCTGCATCTGACTCTAATGCTTTAAGTGCATTTGTGGAAAGAATATCGTATTTGGAAGATGGTGACATTGCAGTGATAAAATCTAGTGGAGTTAGTATATACAACAATGGTACACAAGTTAAACGTAGTATAGAAAATAGTAGTCCAAGTGATTTTCTAATTAGCAAAAATGGGTATCCTAGCTTCATGTTAAAAGAGATTTTTGAGCAACCGCGTGCATTAAACAAAACAATAAATCAATTTTACAAGCAATATAAAGAGGTCAACAAAAAATTATTTTCTGAGCGGAGTTACATTACTATAGTTGGATGCGGGTCATCTTATTTTGCCGGGCTAATAGCAAAATATTGGCTGGAAAGTGTCGCTCAAGTTCGAGTATATCTGGAAATCTCATCAGAATTTAGGTATAGCAACGTCAAGCTAGAAGAAGGCAGCATTGGGTTATTCATCTCTCAATCTGGCGAAACTGCAGATACCATAGAAGCGCTGCGTTATGCGAAATCACAGAAGCAAACAATCATTAGTATAACTAACACATTTAACAGCAGCATTGAAAAGATCTCAGATATTGTGTTACATACTCTTGCTGGGCCAGAAATTGGTGTTGCTTCAACAAAAACCTTTTCTGCGCAACTTGCAACTTTAGCATGCTTTGCCGTGGAGCTTGGAAAAATAAAAGGTATACTGGGTGGAGAGAGAATAAAACAGCTAAGCAGTGCTATCAATTCTATTCCCGAGTATGTTGAGCACGTTTTGAATGTGATGAAAATACAACATATATCGGGCAGTATATTAGAACACAATAACGTTATTTTAATCGGCAGAGGAAGTTCATACGGAGTTGCAATGGAAGGCGCATTGAAGATAAAAGAGCTTTCATACATTAATACCATTGGTATTGCAGCAGGGGAAATGAAGCATGGTTCTATTTCTTTAATAGACTCTACTGTGCTTGTTATAGCAATTATCCCTTATGATAGTTTATTCTTTAAAGCGCTATCTAATATACAAGAGATTATTGCAAGAAAAGGCAAAGTAATTGCCTTCAGTGATAAGCAAGGAGCGCCATTCCTAAGGGGAGTTTGTGCAGATGTGGTGCAACTTCCAGACACTGATAATTTTATCTCTCCAATCATCTACAGTGTTGCTATGCAATTCCTTGCTTACTTTACTGCAGCAAAAAAAGGGTTAGATGCCGATTGTCCAAGAAATTTAGCTAAGTCTGTCACGGTTGAGTAGTCCATTTAAAGTTAAAGCTAGACTTCTAATTAAGGTACTCAATGGCATCAACTTAAGGAAAAATGTCTGCGGTTGTGTGTAAAATTTCTCTCTAAATTTTTTCGCATTAAATTACCCAAAAGCTGCAATAAACAGCACTTTTGTTTCTGTTTTATTTCAACAAAGAAGTCTAAAATGTGTCCTTTTTAGGTGAAACATGCAAAAAGAGACCTGCTGAAAAAGGTGATTGAAAAAATGATGTGAGAGAGGTAGAAGAAGAATAAGCAGATCAAGTAAGGAAAAAAATGAGCTTTAGTTACTATAATATGAAAAAACACCCAAGAAACTTTCGTAATATAACAGGTTTAACTATAGAGGAGTTCGAAAAAGTAGTGGAAAAAGTGAGGTCTGGATGGGAAAAACAGAAAAAGTGTCATGGTAGAAGATCAAAACTACCAACTCTGGAAGATAAGTTGTTTTGCGTAATTTTGTACTATCGCACTTACATAACACATAGATTTTTAGGATGCCTATTCAATGTACACAACGCAAATGTATGTAGGTTACTTAAGAGAATAGAGCCATTACTCGCCAAAAAAGTGACTATAACAAAAGATAGAAGTATGACGCCAGAAAAAATACTGAAGATTTTGGCTGATGTTACAGAACAGCAAATACAGAGACCAGAAGATAGTAAAAAACGGAAGAAATCATATTCAGGAAAAAAAAGAACCAACACTATGAAAACTGAGATTATTATCGAAGAAGGAGGAAGAATTTTATCAGTGTCAAAGTCATACCGTGGTAGAATTAGTGATTTCCGCATAAGGAAACAAGAAAAATATTTACCACTTGATAGCATAAAACATGCCGATTCTGGATATCAAGGTTGGCAAAAATTGCAAAGCAATGTTATAATTCCATATAAAAAGTATCGTAAAAAGCCATTAACTCCAGAGCATAATAGAAGATTAGCATCATTTAGAATGAGAGTAGAAAACAAGATCCGAGAGATAAAGATATTTAAGATTATGTCGAATGTTTATCGCAATTTTCAGAAAAAATATAACCTGAGGTTCAATATTATTGCTGGTATTGTAAATCTTAAGCACGCCTTTTAGTTAACCTTGATTTTAGTCACCCTCCTTTCCTTTTTTTATCGCTTGATTCGCAGCAGGTCTAAGGAAAAAATCTTATTTTACAAATTAAAAATACAATATACTCGAAAACTTTTCAGAAGATCCATTGTGTTGGAAAAAAAGTTTCACACGCACGAGGAAACTTCCTTTTGCGACAGTATTAGACTTCCTGCATAACCAATAACGAACTTTTATTGGGAATAGAGACGAAAAAACTTCCTTGACAAACTCCACCAGCCCCCTTATCATGAAAGTGAGGCTATTTTATTTAACTTCGCAATCTCTGCAGCAGATTAAAATGACAAGAAAACTTGTATTTGGCGTACTATTGTTTAATTTTTTGCACTATGTGCACCGTATGTCTTTATAAAATTTCTAGGTTTTTACCTACATAAGCTGAAACGCGCTTATAAAGCGTTCAAGACATCACCCAACGTCAAATTTTAAAATAGAGAGTGCAATAACTAGCTACCACGGGTTTTCTATGCCTTTTTTTTCTGCCTAGTAAATTTCTTAAATATTAAAGCTAAGGTTAGTTGCCGTTTAAAAGCAGCTAAATTGCAGCGTTTAAGACTTAAAAAACGCCAATACTGAAAATAGACAATGACTAGGGCTTCTTTTGCCTTTTTTTTCGTTTGATAAATTTCTTAATGTTTGTAGCTAAAGCAACTTAAGAGACCGAAAATAGTCAGTGCTCCTTTTTTTGTCATCCGAGTGGCCCCTATGATGTCATTCCAGTCTGTGATGCACAACTGTACGAACGTTGTAGTTTGGGAGCAATTCCCACTAGTGGGGTGTCATCCCAGTGCCCAGACACTGGGATCCAGCTTCTATGCAACTTAATTAAAAACGTTTGTTTTAGCGTAAGACAACTACCTTTAGCTCATCAGCTCAGTTATAAGCAAAATTTCTGGATTCCAGACTGGAATGACACCATTTGCTGTCTTCAAAAATGAATGTTCGTACAGTTGTGCGCGTGACGCTGGAATCTAGTTCTTATTGTACATTTACTTGGTGTAGAGTTAAGTTTCCTGGATCCCAGTGTCTGGGCACTGGGATGACAAAGAAATAGGCACTGGGATGACAAGAAAGGAACACTGCCATTATAGAGTAAAATGAGATCCCAGTGTCAAGCACTGGAATGACATCATAGGGGCTACTTTCATGACATCATTCTTTTTCCTGGATCCCAGTGTCTGGGCACTGGGATGACAAGAAAAAGAGGTACTGGGATGACATTCAAGAGTAGGGATTGATGGCAAAGAGAAATACAGGTGTCATTCCAGTGCGTGACACTGGAATCCAGGTGTGCATTGGGTTTGATAAGTGTAGGGTTTTATGTTAAAAGGGAGCGTTCTTGATGAAATTGCAAAAAAGACTGGATCCAAGTAGTCTGGGCACTGGGATGACACCCTTCCTAGTGGAGATTTTTCTCAAATCACAATGTTTGTGCAGTTTTTGAACTTACGCGTTCAATTTTATTTTCTTCCATTTCTCTATAGCTTGGTAATGTAGAATTTTTTATATGCAATCCGGTACATACTGCAACCAAAGCAGCTACAATACCACAAATTGCTGCACCAGCCGCAAATGGAACCATCACAGCAGCAGCAATAAATAATCCTGTAATAACAACTCCAACAGCATCTTTTGTTAATGAGGTGTAAAAATTTTCCTTATATTTAGTTTCTTTTTCATTTGGCCTAGAAAATTGAGCATTTGTGAGGTTACTAGACTTATCATTACCGCTTGACATAGCAGGTGTGCCGGCGTTTGTTGATACTACAGGAGATACTGGTTTATCCCCACCGTTACCACTATTTGGTACTGTTTCTTGTGTAATAAAGTTTAAAAACACCTGAGTAATTTCTTCTTGTGCATTATTTATAGCCAACTCTAAAGCTGTTTGTCTGCTTTTATCATTTACATAACCTAAAAATGCTTTAACTTCTTGAACATTACCTTGAACAATAGCAGAATTCAAAGCATGCAATTTTTCTTCTTCATTAAACTTACCACTATCTAAGAGTATTCTTACAACGTCAGTTTGTTTTGTTATTGCAGCTATGCCCAATATAGTTCTGGAAGCAGTATCTGTAAGGTGGATTACAGCATCTAAATTCTGTAAACAATTTTACAACATACAGCATTTGCAAACGAGTCAAAAATTGCTCGATTTGTTTCTCTCCCTTGTATTAGTTGCTTGTAAAGTACTTCAGCAGTCATACCAGGGTTTTTGCAGTTACTAGAATCTACTTCATTACTGTCTGATTTATTTTCTTCTACATTAGGTGCCTCTTCTTCCTTGTTTATTGCTGCGGTTATTTGCTCTTGTTGAAGGGGTTCACACCCATTTTGGAGGAGAAAATCCTTAACGCGTGGGTTGTCTTTTTTGGTTGCATGTTTTAGAAGTAAGTCTCCTAATAAATTGTCTCCTTCACACTTATCTTGAAAATTAACTTCTTTTCTTAATCTCTTTTCCAGTTCTTCCAAACTAGTAACTGTGTTATCAAATTTTGTAATTCTATCTAGATATAACTCTTCAATATCATCATTACTATATACCATAACTAAACCTACTACTATATGTTAGTTTATTATATCAACTTTCCCACAACCAGTCAAGACATATTGCAGTTTCAAGCAGCATGATATATATTGAATATAGTTCTTAAAGCAAATGATGGAAGATTTAGCCTATAAATTAGTTAAAGTGACCGAAGCTGCAGCACTTGCTGCGTATAAATTGGCAGGCTTTGGTGATGAAAAAAGGGCTGATCAAGTTGCAGTTGATGCAATGCGAACAGTGTTAAATTCAATGGAAATAAATGGTACTATCGTAATTGGCGAGGGGGAGAGAGACGAAGCTCCTATGCTATATATTGGGGAAAAGGTTGGCACTGGAAATGGTCCTGAAATCGACATTGCTGTTGACCCACTTGAAGGCACTACAATCTGCGCTCACCATAAACAAGGGGCAATGTCCGTTCTTGCTGCAACGAAAAAAGGTGATTTTTTACACGCACCTGATGTTTATATGGAAAAGATAGCAATAGGAAAAAATCTCCCAGAGGGTGTAGTCTCACTAAAAAATAGCATTGAAAAGAATCTAGACAATTTAGCCAAGGCAAAAGGATGTAAAGTGAATGATCTTACAGTAACTATACTTAACCGTGAAAGGCATGATGAATTAATATTAAAAATCAGGAAGTTAGGAGCAAAAGTTAAACTAATAGATGATGGTGATGTTGCGGCCGTAGTTTCACTAGTAAATGACAATCACGACATGTATATCGGAATAGGAGGGGTACCAGAAGGGGTGCTTGCGGCTGCAGCGCTGAGTTCAATCGGTGGGCAGATAGAGGGAAGATTAATATTTGACACAGATCAGTTAAAAGAAAGAGCAAAAAATTTAAATATTGATGACCCAGAAAAAATCTACACCATAAAAGATATGGCAAAAGGTGAATCAGTGTTTATTGCAACTGGAATAACAAACGGAGAACTTGTGGATGGAGTTAAATTGAATCATAATACCTATTCAACTAATTCTTTAATAATTCTGCCTAACAAGCTGATAAAGCTGCAAGTTATAAGTTAGGTTAATTATTTTTCAATATATTATGTAAGAGTTAAAGGGAGTGTTAAAATGTTAGATTCATTTTCTCAAGAGAAACTAATTGTACAAGAAGTTCCTCAAGACGGACATAAAAAGAAGGCTGAACCCTTTTCAAAACCTTCTATCTATTGTTTCTTAAACCACTCTGCTGAACGGAGACAGTTTAGGCTGTTATGCCTGGCGGCTTTGTTGAAATAAGTTTTTCAACACTGCTCACAATAAAGTCAGTGATACCGTCAGCTACCTTATCGAATTTATTGTTTATATCTTTTCCTATTTCTTCATTTTTAACATATTCGTGTAGAGCTAAAGCAGTTATAGCTGCACATGCTGCAATCAAGCCAGTTTGTGCTATAATGAATAGTGATAATCCTCCTACAAGTATAGATGTTAATCCAATAGCTAGGTTTATAATTTTACTTTGTGTTGTTTGTTGTGCTACCTCTGCTTCCTTCTCTTCAAGAACGTTTGATGTTGTTTTTAAGGCAACTTTTATCGCTATTGCTGCAACTGAAACCATAATTAGCCCTATAGCTATTTTTGCTAAAAGAAGAATCGACGGCATCATCATTGCAAATAACAGCGAGCCAGCTACTATAGTTAACCACTTCTCATTTATTTTTTTAGGTTGATTTGTGTTAGTGTTCATTGTTACCCTCCACTTTACTTATGATTTACCTATATCTAATACGAATCAATGGTGTCACTTATTCTTGCTAATATATTGTCAAACTTTTTGAATTGAGATTTATCTTGTGGTGCCATATTACTAACCTCTAGAATAAAATTATTTAATTGTACAATAAAGCTAAAGGAAGTCAAGTCCAGCACTTATTCAGGAAACAATAGCTTAAAAAGAGACTTAGTGTTAAATTTCTAATAGATTACTTATAAAAATAAATCTTATGGAAAGCAGAGCTAAGGCTTGGTTCATTTGGCTGATCAGTAACTTGGTTGTTATATTCAGCAATATGCAGATAATTTATACTTTTATAAGTGTGAATCTCGAAAAAGAACTTAGACTGACAATTACGCAAGTTGCGCTAGCTAACTCAGTATATACTTGGACTTTTGCCATCTTACAATTTTTTAGTGGGGCAACGTTTAATGTTTTTTCCAGTAAAAAAATTTATTCTTTCTCGTTATCAACTATAATCCTCGGGTTTCTTATCCTTGTTAACGGTAACAATTTTTCCCATTTGATTTTGTCTCAAGTGTTGATTGCAACTGGAGCATCATTTGGTTTTATTGGTGCTGCTCACACAAGTAGCATATGTTTTTCCGCTGCTCAATTTGGACTAATGTTTTCACTAGTGCAGACAATTTCAAGCCTTTCTGCTTTGGTAATTCAAATACTGTTCTCTAACTTGCTTGCCGAAGATGCATATTGGAAAAATCTGATTGTATGCATAATACTATTTGGTGTGTTGATATTTGTACTTACGCTTTTTTGTCCAAACGCACTTCCAGAAAGCAGCTCAGAAAAGCGCACAATAAAAAGCTCTATGAAGACAGTAATGTGCTCTATATTAACAGTGCTAAAATTAAGAGATATCTGGATAACTTCAGTGGTGGGTGCTATTACTTTTGGAACATTTTTAGCACTTAATACCTTGTGGGCTCCAAGGTTACTGGGCAACTCAGAACTCAATGCAATGGAGTCAGGTATAGCAACTGCAATACTATGGCTTGGTCTTGCAGTTGGTGCTCCAATTGCAGATCGAATCTCAAACTTATTTAAAAATAGGAAATATGTAATTTCTGCTTTTGCTTTATTGCAAGGCGTCTCAATTATTATTTTACTATACAGCCATTTAACAGTCCACGTTGTGTACTTTTGTATGTTAATGTTCGGGTTTTTTGCGGGAGGACATATGCTTAATTTTGCTGTCGGCAGCGAGATTGTGAAACGAAAATACATTAGCACATCATCATCTATTATCAATGGGTTTATGTTTATTGTCAGCGGAATTATAGTGTCAATGCTAGCACTTTTTACAGATCATCAAATGGCGCTTTTTGCAATATTTGTAATGTTGGCAGTTGCTAGTATTTTAAATTATGCTACAGAAGAGACATACCCTAAAAAATAAAGTAGCTGAATCTCGAGTCGATTGCTATATTATATTTACGTATTGTAATATTTATCAATAATGGATCACGTTACAACAAAAGACACGACAGTAACTAAGGCAACGATAGCTGAAAATATAAACCAAGAAATAGGATTATCAAAGGAAGACTCTGCTTCGATAATAGATGATATATTGAACGAAATAAAGACAAGCTTGGCAAAGGATGGAATAGTAAAAATATCGTCATTTGGAACATTCTTGGTTAAGAAAAAGAAGGAAAGACCAGGAAATGTACCAAATACATCGGAGAAAGTGATGATTCAGGCAAGGAGTTCAATTTCTTTTAGGCCTTCAAAAATTATAAAAAAATTAATCAATAATTAATGAATAAGGAAAAATTATTTTATACGATTGGGGAAGTAGCTGAAGAGCTACATTTGGAACAGCATGTTTTAAGATTTTGGGAAGGTCAATTTCATCAAATTAAGCCTACAAAGCGTAAAGGAAGAAGGCTATATGATCTTAAGTGTATAGAGGCCATAAAGAAAGTAAAATACATGCTATATGATAAAGGATATACAATAAAAGGAGTGCAAAAAGAATTTGGTAATGATATAAGAGTCACAAAGAATTTGTTGCAAGAACTTACCGATTTGAGGGATTATTTAACTAGTAAAATAAATAACGAGGAAAGTAACGAACAGGTGTGAAACACTACGTCTCGCTAAAATTTTGGAGTTTTGTGAGAGTTGATATATCTAAAATATGGCATATAGCTTCATTTCTTATATTATTAGCAATATTAATAGGCTGTGGCCTGCAAAAACCTGCACCTGTGCTGCTTAAAGGCGAAGAATTTTACGGAAAAAGAGAGCTGGAATATACAAGAGAGTACCATTTAATTAGGGAGCCTTTAATAAAAAAAGAAAATAGAAAAGCCATCATAAACAGGATATACAAAGATAACAATAATGCACAAAACGTGGGGGTAAATTGCAAATTTGTAATGCCAGTTAAAGGTACAGCTACCTCTTCTGATGAAACGTGTAAGGATGGCATAAAAATTGCTGCTCAAAATGGAACGAATGTAGTTGCTTCTGCACCCGGCAAAGTGGTATATGTAGGCAAAGGGCTGAGATGGTATGGAAATTTAATTATAGTAGAACACAAAGATAATTACATGACTGTGTACTCCTATTTAAAAAACATACATGTTGAAATTGGTGATAAAGTAAAGCAAGGTCAAGTGATTGGATCTGCAGGTAAATCAAGCACACAAGATAAGGATCCACAGATGTGTTTCACAATACGGCATAATGGCCAAGCGGTTGATCCTTTGATGCATGTGAACTGTAATTGAATTTGGATTTATATGAAATATGATTTTAAAAGTGTTGAAAAATTTTATCAAGATAAATGGGATTTTTCTGTAAGCAAGAATAGTGAACAAGAGAAATGTTACGTATTGGAGATGTTTCCATATCCATCCGGTAAAATTCATATGGGGCACTTACGTAACTATGCAATAGGGGATGTGATAGCGCGTTACAAGAGAGCTCGTGGATTTGAGGTTTTGCATCCAATTGGCTGGGATGCGTTTGGATTACCAGCTGAAAATGCAGCAAGGGACAATAATATTAGCCCTGAAACATGGACAAAAGAGAATATAGATAATATGCGTACACAGTTGAAATCTATAGGTCTTTCTTATAATTGGGAGCGTGAACTTTCCACATGTGAGCCTGATTACTACAAACACGAACAAAAATTTTTCCTGGATTTTTTAAAGCATGGGCTTGCCTATCGAAAAGAGTCATGGGTTAACTGGGATCCAGTGGACCAAACAGTGCTTGCAAATGAACAGGTGGTTGATGGAAAAGGGTGGCGATCAGGCGCAATTGTTGAGAAACGTAAGTTATCCCAATGGTTTTTAAAGATTACTGATTTTGCTGAAGATTTACTCAAGTGCTTGCAAAGTTTAAAAAATTGGGCCAGAAAAAGTCAAAACAATGCAGGAGCGCTGGGTGGGGAAATCTGAAGGGGCAACTATAGAGTTTGAAATCGTTGGCTTAAATAAGAAATTGAAGGTTTTTACAACTTATCCTCATACTTTGTTTGGGGCTTCTTTTTGTGCAGTGGCAGCAGAGCACCCTATTGTGCAGAATTGCAAAAACGAAGAAATACAGGACTTTATCGATAACATAAAAACAAAGGGAGAGAATGACGAAAAAATAGGAGTTTACACCGGATTAAACGTCAAACATCCATTTCTTGATAAGGAATTGCCACTTTACATAGCGAATTTTGTGTTGATGGAATATGGAGAAGGCGCGATTTTGGGTTGCCCTGCACATGATCAGCGTGATTTTGAATTTGCGCAGAAATACGATTTGCCGGTTATTCCTGTAGTTCGTGAAGAGGGTGCACAAGCCATAGAGACCTTAAAAGAAGTATACACCGGCGATGGGGTAATGTTCAATTCTGAATTCTTAAACGGATTAACTGTCAGCAAAGCAAAGGAAGTAGCCATTAAAAAGCTTGAAGAAAAAGGAATAGGCAAGAAAACGATAAACTATCGTTTACATGATTGGGGAATTTCAAGGCAACGTTATTGGGGATGCCCTATACCTATAATATATTGTAAAGATTGCGGAACTGTTCCAGTGCCAGAAAAAGACCTTCCTGTGGTTCTACCTGCAGATGTAGAATTTACAAGTGGTGGCAATCCGCTGGATAAGCACCCAACTTGGAAGTTCGTTGATTGCCCAAAATGTGGAAAGCAAGCAGAGCGTGAAACTGATACATTCGACACCTTTTTTGAGTCTTCCTGGTATTTTGCTGCATTCTGTAGTGAAGATAAATCAATAGACAAAGATGCATGTAATCGTTTTATGCCTGTTGATTATTATATAGGTGGGATAGAACATGCAATTCTGCATTTGCTTTACTCACGATTTTTCTGCCGTGCTTTAACCAAATGTGGCTATTTTGATATTAAAGAGCCTTTCTCTACTTTAATCACCCAAGGAATGGTCTGCCATGCAACTTATAAAGACGAAAATGGTAAGTGGCTATTTCCCGCAGAAGCAAAAGAGTTGATTGCACAAGGAGCTAAGGTTCAAGTGGGCAAAGTTGAAAAAATGAGCAAGTCGAAAAAGAACACAGTTGATCCAAATTTTATCATAGAAAAATATGGTGCTGATACTGCTCGCTTGTTTGTGTTGTCCGACACTCCTCCAGAGAAAGATATGGAATGGTCCGATGATGGCGTGGAAGGTTGTTCTCGTTATATAAACAAGTTGTGGCGTATGGTAATGCAGCTGAGACCTGTAAATATACACTATGATAATGAGAGTGTTACGGGTGGACTTCTAGAGTACAGAAAAAAAATTCATAAACTCTTACACGGACTTACAGATGACTTGGAAAACTGCAGATTAAACTGTGTAGTGGCAAAATTTCGTGAGATGACGAATTTAATAGCTGAAATAGATGTAAAAACTGGAAAATCTCTTATTGATGAAGGTATATGTATATTAATCAGAGTAATCGAACCATTCATACCACATCTAGCTGAAAGCCTATGGCAAGAAATAGGAGGTCAACCTTGGCCAAAAGCTGATGAATCATTATTAGTTGACGATACGGTAACTATAGCAGTGCAAATCAATGGAAAATTACGCACAACAATAAAGGTAGCAATTAACTTACCTCAAGAAGAATTGAAGAAAATAGCGATAGACTCTGTGTCCAGTAAGATCGGTCAAAGCAAAGTTCGCACTGTATATGCTGTACCAAATAAGATAGTAAATATAGTTATATAAAAAATCCGAGTGTATCTGTTCAGGCAATGGCGTCAACTTAAGGGAGAATATCAGTGATAGTGTATAAAATTTCTCTCTAAAATTTTTACTATTAAATTACCCAAAAGCTGCAATAAACAACACTTTTGTTTCTGTTTTATAGTATTTTCAAAAGCGAATGATAAAGGTATAATATATTCTATACCGAGAATATGCATGAGCTCCAAGAGGAGAAAAAATATATGCTGATGTTCCAGGAAAAAAGTGGGAAAGAGTGAGTATAATAGGTGGATGGATTGAAAAGAAGTTTATTGCACCAATGACCTTCACAGGAGGGTGTAATAAAGATGTATTTAATGTATGGTTAAAGCGAACCACAATTGCAGCGGCATAGTTATAGATAATGCTGCATTCCATAAAACTCCCAAAACAAAGTCATTAATAGAGTCTTTTGGCTGTCATTTGCTTTATCTTCCAACATATTCACCTGATTTAAATCCGATAGAGCATTGTTGGCACACCATCAAAAGTCGCCTCAGACCTCTAATGCATCAATAGACCTGCTGCGAATCAAGCGATAAAAAAAAGGAAAGGAGGGTGACTAAAATCAAGGTTAACTAAAAGGCGTGCTTAAGATTTACAATACCAGCAATAATATTGAACCTCAGGTTATATTTTTTCTGAAAATTGCGATAAACATTCGACATAATCTTAAATATCTTTATCTCTCGGATCTTGTTTTCTACTCTCATTCTAAATGATGCTAATCTTCTATTATGCTCTGGAGTTAATGGCTTTTTACGATACTTTTTATATGGAATTATAACATTGCTTTGCAATTTTTGCCAACCTTGATATCCAGAATCGGCATGTTTTATGCTATCAAGTGGTAAATATTTTTCTTGTTTCCTTATGCGGAAATCACTAATTCTACCACGGTATGACTTTGACACTGATAAAATTCTTCCTCCTTCTTCGATAATAATCTCAGTTTTCATAGTGTTGGTTCTTTTTTTCCTGAATATGATTTCTTCCGTTTTTTACTATAGATCTGCTGAAAAAGGTGATTGAAAAAATGATGTGAGAGAGGTAGAAGAAGAATAAGCAGATCAAGTAAGGAAAAAAAATGAGCTTTAGTTACTATAATATGAAAAAACACCCAAGAAACTTTCGTAATATAACAGGTTTAACTATAGAGGAGTTCGAAAAAGTAGTGGAAAAAGTGAGGTCTGGATGGGAAAAACAGAAAAAGTGTCATGGTAGAAGATCAAAACTACCAACTCTGGAAGATAAGTTGTTTTGCGTAATTTTGTACTATCGCACTTACATAACACATAGATTTTTAGGATGCCTATTCAATGTACACAACGCAAATGTATGTAGGTTACTTAAGAGAATAGAGCCATTACTCGCCAAAAAAGTGACTATAACAAAAGATAGAAGTATGACGCCAGAAAAAATACTGAAGATTTTGGCTGATGTTACAGAACAGCAAATACAGAGACCAGAAGATAGTAAAAAACGGAAGAAATCATATTCAGGAAAAAAAAGAACCAACACTATGAAAACTGAGATTATTATCGAAGAAGGAGGAAGAATTTTATCAGTGTCAAAGTCATACCGTGGTAGAATTAGTGATTTCCGCATAAGGAAACAAGAAAAATATTTACCACTTGATAGCATAAAACATGCCGATTCTGGATATCAAGGTTGGCAAAAATTGCAAAGCAATGTTATAATTCCATATAAAAAGTATCGTAAAAAGCCATTAACTCCAGAGCATAATAGAAGATTAGCATCATTTAGAATGAGAGTAGAAAACAAGATCCGAGAGATAAAGATATTTAAGATTATGTCGAATGTTTATCGCAATTTTCAGAAAAAATATAACCTGAGGTTCAATATTATTGCTGGTATTGTAAATCTTAAGCACGCCTTTTAGTTAACCTTGATTTTAGTCACCCTCCTTTCCTTTTTTTTATCGCTTGATTCGCAGCAGGTCTTATCTTCTGGTCTCTGTATTTGCTGTTCTGTAACATCAGCCAAAATCTTCAGTATTTTTTCTGGCGTCATACTTCTATCTTTTGTTATAGTCACTTTTTTGGCGAGTAATGGCTCTATTCTCTTAAGTAACCTACATACATTTGCGTTGTGTACATTGAATAGGCATCCTAAAAATCTATGTGTTATGTAAGTGCGATAGTACAAAATTACGCAAAACAACTTATCTTCCAGAGTTGGTAGTTTTGATCTTCTACCATGACACTTTTTCTGTTTTTCCCATCCAGACCTCACTTTTTCCACTACTTTTTCGAACTCCTCTATAGTTAAACCTGTTATATTACGAAAGTTTCTTGGGTGTTTTTTTATATTATAGTAACTAAAGCTCATTTTTTTCCCTTACTTGATCTGCTTATTCTTCTTCTACCTCTCTCACATCATTTTTTCAATCACCTTTTTCAGCAGGTCTTATGTACTATTATCTTCTCTTACTTTCAACCAAGCAATACTTATTCATATCATCTGGGTAAGGTCCACAACTGTACGAACGTTGTGATTTTGGCCCATCAGGAGGGTGTCATTCCAGTCTGGGATCCAGGAATTTTAATTGTAAGTAAGCATACTGAGTTGATAAGTATAAAAGTAGCTAGAAAATAAACATTTTTGATGAGATTATATGGAAAACTGGATTCCAGACTGGAATGACAAGAAGAGGGTACTTGGATAAGAGGCATTGCCCTTCTGGTAGCACAATGTTCGTACAGTTATGGGTAAGGTCACAGTCATATAATAAAAGACCAAGGACGTAAGTATTTCTTTCCTTTTGCAGAAGAATATTGTCACTTATTTACTTAATAATTCAAAAAACTTGAAAGAATAAAGATAGCTATTGAAATTATCTTGATTTACATCAGTTATCCAAGTTTGACATTGAATACTTAACACTTCCTCTATTAACGCCTTTCTGTAATGTTTATCTAGATGAGACATTATATCATCAAGTAGAAGAAGTGGTGCCTTATTGTAATGAATACACCTTGCTTTTACACTGGATAAAATAATAGAAAGCAGTAATAACTTTTGTTCTCCAGTGGAGCACAGATTTATTGGTACGTTTCTTTTTTGACAAAAAACCCGAAAATTATCGTTATGCACACCAAAGGTTACTCTACCAGTCAATGAATCTTTTTCTCTGTTTTCCTTTAGACGATTCTGAAAATATTCTGCAGTATCGTCCAAAGTTAGCTGGCTGCTGAATTTCAAACTTGCCTTCGGAAAAAACTCACTGGAATGGTTATCAATTGTGTCTTGTAGTGTCTTTAAAACAGACGATCGCATACGTAAAATACTAACTGCATTAACGACCATTATGTTTTCAAGACTAGAGAGCCAATTTTCGTCCAAGGTGTTCTCTCTCAACAGTTTACTTCGCTCATGTTTAGCTTTTCTATATTTCATGTAGCAGCAAGTGTAATTTTCTTCAAACAGTGAAACTATACGGTCTAAAAATTTTAATCTGTCACTTGGAGAATTAAGAAGAACATAGTCCATTTGTGGAATCAGCCATATTACATTGGATATCTTATACAGAGATGAATAACTTGATTGCGTTTTTCCATCAATTTGTATTAGTTTCTTATCAAAACTCTTTGCGATACCAATTGAATTAAAATCCGTTCCATTAAAAAAATCATAGTGCACTACCCAATCTTCATTACTGAATCTATTTTGTATCTCACTGGCTTTTGCTTTTTTCATTCCATTGCTTTTAGCAAGCAACGAGATTGCTTCAAGTATATTAGTTTTACCAATACCATTTTCGCCAGTTATTACAACTGAGCTATCATCTGAATCCAGCTCAAAGTTTGAGTGGCTACGAAAATTATGTAATTTCAGCTTTTTTATGTAGCAATGGGTAGCCATTAACCTATTCTTTAGTTTACATTCTCCTTACTTCTTCCAGAACCTCATCAACATGCCCACTAACTTTTACATTTTTCCAGATCTTCACTACTTTACCTTTTTTATCTATTAAAAAAGTAGTGCGCTCTATTCCCATATACTTTTTGCCAAACATACTCTTCTCTACCCAAACACCATATTTTTCCAACATTTCAGCATTCTCATCAGAAACTAAAGAAAATGGCAGAGAATATTTTGCTTTGAAGTTAGCATGGCGCTTAACACTATCTTTTGATACACCAATTATCACTGTGTCAAAGGAAGAAAAATCATCTATTTTATTTCTAAAGCCTTTTGCCTCCATCCTACAACCCGGAGTATCGTCTTTAGGATAAAAATAAAGAACTACATTTTTTTTATCAAAAAATTCACTTAATGATAAAATTTCACCAGAATCTGTTGGTAAGCTAAAATCAGGTGCATTATTTCCTATTGCTAATTCCATACCTTGCTCCATTAATACCACTTCTGTGGTATTATAGTAGTATGGCACATTATTTCCTACTGCTAATTCCATACCTTGCTCCATTAATACCACTTCTGTGGTATTATAGTAGTATGGCACATTATTTCCTACTGTTAATTCCATACTTTGCTCCATTGATAACACTTTTATCTATAGTAGTATATTGTAGTCAGAGTATCAAATTTTATATATAGCTAACAGATAAGATTCTTGATGGGGGCTTATTGATAAGTTTCTGTCTTGTATCTTGTAAAAAGCATCTAATGCTTTAAGCTTAAGCATTGTAAGTCATGCTCATTAGTTTCCTCATCTCTTATAGTATGGCTGGATATATAATTGGATTCCTTAGATGTACAGTTCCAGAGTGTGATGGTAAGGATTTAGTATAAACAATTCAGGAGCACTGAGAACATATAAATTCAAAAGAAGTAAGACCACTAAGAGTTTTGAGTCTCTTTGCATAATTGTAAGCCATATAAAGATGCTTTGTGAATTGCTGATGTGATTGGTAGTAGTATTTTTTAAAGTTTCGTTCAACTTGCCCAAGATTTTTGTTAGACGATGTTCAATATTATGTTCTTTACAAACTCTATCAAATATGTGTTGGAAAGCGTATTTATGGCGTTTCTGGTTGGTAAATTGTATATCGTTGTCTGTCAAAACAGTGTGCGGTAGAATTTTAATCAAATTACGTAAAAACTCAGCAGCTATGGGTTTTGTAGCACGTTTATGTAACTCAACATAGGTGAATTTGATCTATAGCAACAAATAGATATAGTTTTCCCTCCTCTGTTCTGACTTCTGCAATATCAATATGCTATAGGATATTTCTTAAATTTCTTTTTTGGTTTAATCAACATCTGGCAGTTTGCTAATGTTATAACAGCGATGCAGGCTAGAAGTGCGGAATTGTAGACTGCAAGGCAATCATCTAATGGCAGAAGTGTATGCTTCCGAAATGCGATCTTCTTCTAAAGTTAGAACAGTTGATCTTGGATGTTTTGAGCGTCTTTAGTAAATGAGCGTTTTCTCCATTTGACAATAGTTTTTGGATTAAGGTTTGGAAAGCTTTGCTATACTATTTTGTATTGCTCTACGCTGTTGTCCGGGCGCACCCATGTAACCATAATTCCTCCTTCGATGGTATTTTTTTCTTACATTTTATCATACCATCACACTCTGGGACTGTACATCTAAGGGATACCGCGGCGGTATGACGTAGGGTTTGCCGAGATTCCAGTGCTTGACACTGGAATCTAGTTCTTATTGTACATTTACTTGATGTAGAGTTAAGTTTCCTGGATCCAAGTAGTCTGGGCACTGGGATGACATCATAAGACCTGCTGCGAATCAAGCGATAAAAAAAAGGAAAGGAGGGTGACTAAAATCAAGGTTAACTAAAAGGCGTGCTTAAGATTTACAATACCAGCAATAATATTGAACCTCAGGTTATATTTTTTCTGAAAATTGCGATAAACATTCGACATAATCTTAAATATCTTTATCTCTCGGATCTTGTTTTCTACTCTCATTCTAAATGATGCTAATCTTCTATTATGCTCTGGAGTTAATGGCTTTTTACGATACTTTTTATATGGAATTATAACATTGCTTTGCAATTTTTGCCAACCTTGATATCCAGAATCGGCATGTTTTATGCTATCAAGTGGTAAATATTTTTCTTGTTTCCTTATGCGGAAATCACTAATTCTACCACGGTATGACTTTGACACTGATAAAATTCTTCCTCCTTCTTCGATAATAATCTCAGTTTTCATAGTGTTGGTTCTTTTTTTTCCTGAATATGATTTCTTCCGTTTTTTACTATCTTCTGGTCTCTGTATTTGCTGTTCTGTAACATCAGCCAAAATCTTCAGTATTTTTTCTGGCGTCATACTTCTATCTTTTGTTATAGTCACTTTTTTGGCGAGTAATGGCTCTATTCTCTTAAGTAACCTACATACATTTGCGTTGTGTACATTGAATAGGCATCCTAAAAATCTATGTGTTATGTAAGTGCGATAGTACAAAATTACGCAAAACAACTTATCTTCCAGAGTTGGTAGTTTTGATCTTCTACCATGACACTTTTTCTGTTTTTCCTATCCAGACCTCACTTTTTCCACTACTTTTTCGAACTCCTCTATAGTTAAACCTGTTATATTACGAAAGTTTCTTGGGTATTTTTTCATATTATAGTAACTAAAGCTCATTTTTTTTCCTTACTTGATCTGCTTATTCTTCTTCTACCTCTCTCACATCATTTTTTCAATCACCTTTTTCAGCAGGTCTTATGTTGATTGCGAGGTCTTCCCAAGCATTTGCAACTTCTTTAGGTAGCCTCTCTTTTTTTTCTAGGTGGTTATTTACTAATGTCAATTCATCTTTTAATGCAGCCGAGCAACGATAAAGATGTTTCAATTTTTTTAACTCAGGAGCAGGTGGTGTCCAGCGAGTTGGTTCTTGTCTTTGGCAATAATCAGCAATAATTTCTGCATCAGTCTGATCATTTTTTTGTCGTATAAGCTTACTCCTCGCATAAGATTTTATGCAATAAGAACACTAACAAAATGTCCAGCGTTGTGCAGAAACTCAGCCAAAGCTTCGCTATAACAACCAGTAGCCTCCATGCAGGCTTTTACTTCTTCTACATTATGTTTTTGTAGAAAGCTAAGTAGACCTTGAAACCCAGAATCCTCGTTTTTAAAACTCCTTTTTCTAGTTTCATGTCTTCCTTTTTTGCTTATAAATGAGAGAAAAACATCAAAGCGATCTTTCGATACGTCTATGCCTAAAAAGTTGTTGATCATATATACGTTACCATTAAAAATGAAAAGTAAGGCTAGTCTTGTGAATACAGAATTAGAACCATTTAGGTTTTTCTACGATACCGTCCAGCCTGTACTCTTGAGAAGGGAACTCTTATCTACCTCACAGATTCTATATCTAAGACCGCTGACAGAGTTCTTCCCTTCTCCATCTAATGCTTAAGCTTAAAACATTAGATGCTTTTTACAAGATACAAGGACCGCTGTCATTCTGCTTTGTTAGCGGATGAGATACCGCGAATGAATCGCGGTATGAAGGTTCGCGGCGGTATGAAGGTCTGCGGCGGAATGACGATAATCTCGTCATCCCGCTACGTGTTAGCGGGATCTATAGACCTGCTGAAAAAGGTGATTGAAAAAATGATGTGAGAGAGGTAGAAGAAGAATAAGCAGATCAAGTAAGGAAAAAAATGAGCTTTAGTTACTATAATATGAAAAAATACCCAAGAAACTTTCGTAATATAACAGGTTTAACTATAGAGGAGTTCGAAAAAGTAGTGGAAAAAGTGAGGTCTGGATGGGAAAAACAGAAAAAGTGTCATGGTAGAAGATCAAAACTACCAACTCTGGAAGATAAGTTGTTTTGCGTAATTTTGTACTATCGCACTTACATAACACATAGATTTTTAGGATGCCTATTCAATGTACACAACGCAAATGTATGTAGGTTACTTAAGAGAATAGAGCCATTACTCGCCAAAAAAGTGACTATAACAAAAGATAGAAGTATGACGCCAGAAAAAATACTGAAGATTTTGGCTGATGTTACAGAACAGCAAATACAGAGACCAGAAGATAGTAAAAAACGGAAGAAATCATATTCAGGAAAAAAAGAACCAACACTATGAAAACTGAGATTATTATCGAAGAAGGAGGAAGAATTTTATCAGTGTCAAAGTCATACCGTGGTAGAATTAGTGATTTCCGCATAAGGAAACAAGAAAAATATTTACCACTTGATAGCATAAAACATGCCGATTCTGGATATCAAGGTTGGCAAAAATTGCAAAGCAATGTTATAATTCCATATAAAAAGTATCGTAAAAAGCCATTAACTCCAGAGCATAATAGAAGATTAGCATCATTTAGAATGAGAGTAGAAAACAAGATCCGAGAGATAAAGATATTTAAGATTATGTCGAATGTTTATCGCAATTTTCAGAAAAAATATAACCTGAGGTTCAATATTATTGCTGGTATTGTAAATCTTAAGCACGCCTTTTAGTTAACCTTGATTTTAGTCACCCTCCTTTCCTTTTTTTTATCGCTTGATTCGCAGCAGGTCTATTAGATGCTTTTTACAAGATACAAGACCAATCCATCCCAAGAGAAACTCTTCTCACGCTTGCTGGTTTTGGTTGCTGGAAATACTATATTATTAATATTGTGTAATGATAATTCATTTGAGATATAGTTAGCGTTATGATAACCCCATTACATATTTACTACAGTAACGTTTTATAAGAGTATTGACAAAGCTTCGTTATCTAAGTGGAGAAAGTCACCTCTCCCCACTCGACTGCAGAACCGTACGTGACAGGTTACCGTCATACGGCTCCTCTGCAATTTGGTGCTTGTCATGCACACTTTCTGTGTAAATTATCATGGCAATGTCCATGTAACAAAGATAAGTTTTTGGTTATATTGTTTTTCTTATTTTGGTCTTTGTGATGTACTTCCAAAATATCATCATTTTTAAACCAAAGTTGACAATAATCACACTTACCTTGTTGTAACTTCAATAAATTTGTTACTCTTGTTGGCTTATCTGGTACTCTCTTCAGACGATTACTCCAGTATACCCAATCACCATCATATGGTGTCTTGGTTCCTTTCACCTTGGTATGCCGTTTAATAACGTAATCTCCATGTCTGGTAAGATTTACTCCATTACTTGTCATAAATCGCCAATTATCGTTACCATACTTTTTAAAGTATTTTTCCTTGATCCAGCGGTTTCCTTTGTTATGGTGTTTATATACTGCCCATTTCCAAAGTTTTCCAAACATAATGTGATCTAACAAACTAAATATCTTACATGATACTACTGAAGTGTAATATTGACACCATCCTTTAATAATTGGGTTAATGTGTTTTATTACTGCTCCCTGCGATTCACCACGCAATTTCTTCAGTTTGTGTTTGATGACCCATGTATGCTGTTTCACGGATTCGCGACTTGGCATAATTATTGTTTTATGGCTTCTCTTACCACGATTTACTGGATATTGTCTTACCGTAAACCCCAGAAAGTCAAAACCTGGCTTTTCTCCCTTTAGAGTATGAGTTATCTTGTTTTTGATGGCTTTAGCTCTAGACCTATGGTTTTTAACCATTCTTCAACCAGAACTTTCGCCTTAAGAATAATTTCTTCACTCTCATGTATGATGACAAGGAGAGTAGACCGGCGGAGCTTCCCCACCAGTCTCTCGCAGAACTGTACGGAAACCTCTCGGTTTATACAGCTCCCATTATTTAGTCTTTTGATCCTAACCCAAGTGTCCAGTGATAGAAAATATTTGGAGACCTCTTTCTCACTTTTCCTAGAAATTGCTTTGCTAGCCTTCCGTGATCTCGAAGTTTCTTATACTTGGTTCTGACCCATCTTATGAGGTATCTCTCTATATTTCTGAGAGATGGATACATCTCTGATTTATAAAACCTGCCATAGTACTGAAACCAGCCTCTGACTATTGGATCTATTCTCTTCGATATTTCCTCTAATGTGGTCCACGTGACCCGATGTATTCTCCATGACTTTATGGTTTTCTTGATCTTCTTTTTGGCTTTGTTACAAATTGCTGGTAGAAATGAGACAAAATAATTCCTCATCTTATTCTTTGCTATTCTAGGTCTGAAAGTATAGCCTAGAAAATCAAAGCTTTGTATGGGATATTCTTCTTTTCTGTCGTCGTCCTTATTGTACACAATCTGTGTCTTTTCAGGACGCAACTTCAATTTACACTTGGCCAATCTTTCTTCAATCATTGCTTTCATAAACTCTGCCTGTCTTTTAGTTCTGCAGTGTACTATCGCATCATCCACACATCTTTCAAATGGTACCGTTGGGTAATTTTGTTTCATCCACATATCAAATGCATGGTGCATAAATATGTTTGAGATGATTGGACTTATTGAACCTCCTTGCGGAACTCCTTTATCCCTAGCTACCTTGTTGCCATCTGCTTGCTGAATCGGGACTTTCATCCACCTTTCAACATACAATATGACCCATTTGCAGTCTGTGTGTTTCTTGATAGCCTGCAGTGCTAAATCGTGGTCCAGATTGTCAAAAAATCCAGATATATCAAGATCTATTGTCCAATCATTTTTCCAACATCTCTTCCGTGCTGTATATACCGCATCCAATGCAGACTTATTTGGTCTATAACCATATGAATCCTTATGAAATATCGGCTCTACTAACGGTTCAAGATACATTGTAGCTGCTGTTTGCGCTATCCTATCTGATACTGAAGGAACACATAAAGTTCTTTGTCCTCCTCCTGTACCTTTCGGTATTGCAACAGCTTTTACTGGCTCTGGAAAATAACTTCCGGATGACATCCGATTCCATAGTTTGTATAGATTATCTTTTAGATTTTCTTCAAACTTTGTTATCGTAACCTCGTCTACACCAGCCGCTCCTTTATTCTTCGATACTTGTTTATAAGCTCTCCAAACAAGTTGCTTCGGCATATCAAAAGACTTTGTTTTATTCATTAACTCCTCCCTTTCGGTTGATAAATAATTAAAACTAAATAACTCAGCTCCTTCGCTCCATTTCCATTACAGAAACTTCTTCACTACTACGAGCTGATCCGCCCCTGTTTTTCGCATCGGTACTCTCATCCTCAGAGATCGGCTCTTTGGACTTCTCCCTTATCATCAAAACGACAGGTTCCCGTAGTTCCATGCAGTAGCCTAAAATAGATTCACGCCACTTTTATGCCGGACGCCACCTACCCAGTAAACAAGCTCCTGGTAGATTTATCCCAGGTTAACGACTACCCCCTGGTTTTGACGTCGTCCCTACGCTTTCGACACCTCATCAGTGGTTCACTTACGTTCGTCTCTCTATTTCATACATGACACATAATTGTGCCTTTTCCATAACGCTCACTACCTTAGCTCTTTACTAAAGCAGCTTATGGCTGTTTGAAGCCTGCTCTTGCAAACCGGCTCCGAGGGGCCCCTCCCTCATCTACTGCAAGCTTCAACACTTCCCGTGTCTCTACGGCGCACAATCATCTGCGTAAAAGATTACGCTTATTGATTGTTTTACCTCTTCATACGATCCCTGACCACGCTTCTTTTTCATAAATTGAAAAAGTTCATTTGTTAATGCTTGTTTGACATATTGTTCTAATCCATATAATGCAACACATGCAAGTAACGGTGATATCGTTCCTCCTTGTATAGTGCCACGTTTTGTGGGTTTAAACTTTCCATCTTCCATAACACCTGCCTTCAACCATCCTCTTATTATCTTTCTAAAAGTTGGTGTGGTATTGAGTTTCTTTAGCAAGGCGTTTTGGTCAATTTGGTCAAAGCATCCGGAAATATCAGCATCTAATATAAATGCTGTCTTACCTCCAAGAGCTATGAATATAGCCTCTATTGCATCATGACATGATCTACCAGGTCTAAAACCATATGTGTTTGGCTCAAATTTTGCCTCCCACTCTGGTTCTATCGCCATTTTCATAAGTGTTTCTTTTGCTCTCTCTGAAATAGTAGGTATGCCTAACGGCCTTTTCTCAGTTTTCCCAGGTTTTGGAATCCAAATACGTCTTGATGGTTTAGCTTTCTCTCTTATATCCAAAGAATATGCTAATTGCAATCTTTCTTCTTGATTAAGATTAGCCTTTCCATCAATACCTGCTGTCTTCTTTCCTCTGTTATCCTGAGTTACCTTTCTAACAGCTAGCAATTTTGCACTCATTGAGTTAAGTAATAATCTTTGAAGTTTATGTACCTTCTTGATATCATCACACTTTGCAGCTTGGTAAATTCGCTTTTGTAACTTGAATACAAATTTCTCTAACTTACGCCAAGGAATTGTACGCCATTTATACCTAACATTTTGTTGGTCTATAACATATTTATTACTATTCACAACTTTACCTTCCAAACTACAGTGTTTACGTCTGCATATCCCAAATATTACTTCGGGCATTAGCTTCTTAAACAATCCTTCCACATAGAAGCATTCGGTTGGCTACCTTCTTGATTATCCTTTAAATAAAGAATAATAAGAGCTTCCATGTGGTTACTCCGTTCCATGGTTTCGTTTCACGTTAAACTTAGGTTCTTACTATTTGCCGGAAGCTGAAAACATCCATAATCAAGCATCAAAACCTTGATTCTTCTTGTGCTTCATACCATTTTGGTCCATGCGTATCAACCTTATTTCGCATATTGATATTGACGACAATTCAAACATAAGTTCCTCTCGTAACCATATCTAACTCTGTTTGCAGGGATTTACCATAAAGGTTAGGTATTACCTGCTTTTGTCTCATGCTTGCATCCCAGAGGTTGCCATTCTCCAAGATGTGAGACATACATTATCCCCGATGTCTAGGGAAGATGGAATTTAACCATCACAAAACCACGACTATTCGGATCGCACTTTGACCTATATCCCGTTCCACTTCTTGAGGCATTGGATTTCCTATACTACTTGTCATCCAAGTAGCTGACACTGGGGTCCATTTTTCTTTTTTTTTCTGGATTCCAGCGTCAAGCGCTGGAATGACACCAAATGGTATATTGTTGCTCTGTATAGAAGGTTTTGGTGTTCTTAAAAGGGATAACCTTATTACATCATTAAAAAAATTGGGTAAGGGAAGGAAGATTCTATATTTTGGTATATTAGCTTTTATTGCAGCAGTAACCACTGGAGCTTTACAATTTACTTTGCTTGCTATGTTAAAGCCAAACGAGCCTGTAAATGGTACAATTTGTCTATTTTGTGCGTTTTTTTGCTTAGTTTCACTCTGTTCTTGTCTGTCTTTATTTTCTGCTTCTTTTAGTTGTAGTGTAACTTGACTCTGTTCCTCATTTTCAGTTTTTTCTGCATGTTTTAGCTTCTTATTCAAGAACGACTCAATTCTGTGCGAGTTATCCAGGTTAATGTTTTTAACGTCTGTTTGTAGTATTATTGTTATTCCTTGCAGAAGGATTTGAGGCGGAGCATTACTTATGAATTCTTCTACAGTTTTATCACTATTAGTTTTACAGTAGTTATTATATAATTCACTGCTTTCTTTTGGTACTTTTATGTTGACTGTAAAATTTTTTTCCCGAGAAAGGCAGATTTAAAAAAATCAATTAAAGATTTTATTTGAAATGGTCTTGTATTAAAAGTGTCTTTATCTGTTGCTGTTAGCTCAAATGAAAATTCTTGTATATTACTTTCAACACTTCTCGAGCGAATGGTACTGATCTTAATTATTTTGCTAGAAAATGCTTTACTTATGTTTTTGGATCTTTCCTTAAAGAACTTAGGTAAATCCTCTATTTTGTACGTATTATAAGTTTCAGTGTCACTGTTGTGCATGGTTGATACAGCAAATTCATCAACGCAAAGGTAAATAAAAAAAATGGTCAATAAATTAATAATTAAAATGGGACAGTTTTTAGATTGTTGATGCTATTCAAGATTTTACTATAATTAAAGTTTAAGCCAGCGTTTCTAAGATGAATAAAGAGCTACTGAATGAAATACCTTCACTTGAAGATAAAGCGGTCTCTGAAATTGAGAATGCTTCTTCTTTACAAGATTTAGAAAAAGTCAGGCTATCATATTTGGGAAAAAAGGGTGTAATTAAAGCTTATTTTGACAACTTAAAAGAGATAGAAGATGCAGGAAGAAAGCGCAATTTAGGCGAAGTTATCAATGTTTTACGTAATAAGCTAGATCAGCTTATAACGAATAAGGAAAATATACTAAAAGCCGAAGAAGCTAACTTTAAATTGCAGAACGAGGCGGTTGATATCACGTTGCCCGTTAGACCAGAAAAAATGGGCAAGGTCCATCCACTCAGTAAAGTTATAAATGAAGTAAAGCTTATTTTTGCACATATGGGTTTTAAAGCAGTTGATGGCCCTGACATTGAAGATGAGTTTCATGTATTTGATGCACTGAATACTCCAAGTCATCATCCTGCGCGAGAGGAGCAAGATACCTTCTACTTAAAGAATAAAATAGATGATAAAAGAATGGTACTGCGCACTCACACCTCATCTGTGCAGATTAGAACCATGGAAAAAACAAAAAATTTCCCAATTAAAATAGTAGCCGCAGGTAGAGTATACAGAAACGACTTTGATGCAACTCACACTCCTATGTTTCATCAGATAGAAGGGTTATATGTCGATGAAAGTGTCAATATGGGCCAGTTAAAATTTACTATTCATCACTTCCTTAATAAGTTCTTTGGCGATAAAGGGCTGAAGATACGTTTTCGTAATAGTTTTTTCCCTTTTACTGAACCCTCTGCGGAAGTGGATATAAGTTGTAAAGGTAGTAAATGGATAGAGGTGCTCGGATGTGGTATGGTGCATCCAAATGTCTTTCAAAA